>CAVIXF010000188.1:0-4400 GCA_963646585.1 Candidatus Gastranaerophilales bacterium HUM_1
AAGGCGCACAAGAAATTTGAACCGGAGCAACCTGACGGTTGTGAGGATTCAAATTATCGCGGTGCAACGCCGCAATCCGCCTCTTTGCTTATTTTTCCTTCAGAAGTTGGTTGATGTGCTCGACATAATCCAGCGACGAATCCAGATAGAAGACAATCTCCGGCACAATCCGCAGCTGCCGCCCCATCAGCCGCCCGAGCTCGCCGCGCAGCCCCCGCACATTCTCCTTCAACTTGCCCATCACGGCTTCAGCCTTCTCCGACGGGAACACGCTGACATAAATCTTCGCCACGGACAGGTCTGAACTGATTTTCACCCCGCTCACGCTCACGAGCGCCCCGTCAAAGGCTGACATTCCCTTGCTGCGGAGAAGCTCCGCCATCTCCCTCTGAATCTCTCTGGCAACCTTGAGCTGCCTTGTACTTTCCTTCGCCTCCATATTTTTTTTCAATAATCCGGGGCGAATTTACTCAAAAATCGCGATTCTTCAGCCAAAATCCGCGACAATGAAAGTTTCTGCGATTCTTGTGCTAATTTTGTGCGCAAATTGTGAAAGACCGTGGCACGGACAGAGAAAGAAATACTCAACGACCCCATAGTGACGTCAAGGACAGTGTTCGCGAGGAACTGCGAAGTCCGGAAAATCGACCGGAAGACCGCCGCGTCTTTTCTGGACACCAACCACATCTACGGGAGCGCGTCGTGCCGCGACTGCTACGGACTTTTCCGCCGCCGGGTCACGGGAGCCGCCGAAAAGACGGCGACGCCTTCCGATGCTTTCTCGGAACCGTCTTCAGGTGATGTCGCTCCCGTGAAAAGCTCCTATGCTTTCTCGGAACCGCTTTCAGATGATGCCGCTCCCGTGGAAAGCTTCGGCGAACTCGTGGCGGTGGCGACGTTCTCAAACGCCCGCAGGTGGGAGAAGGATGGCCGTACCGTCAGTTCATACGAATGGGTGCGCTACGCCTCGCTGCCGGACACCCGCGTCGTCGGCGGGATGGGCAAGCTGCTCAAGGCGTTCATCGAAGACCGCCGTCCGGACGATGTGATGACCTATGCTGTCTCCACCGCAGCGCCCGGCCGCCCTGTCCGCGCCGGAGTTGACGCCGAAGGCAACGTGTTCCGAAAACTCGGCTTCGTCGAGGAGTCGCGCCGCAGCTTCCCCTCACGCATAGCCGGAGAAGAAAGCCGGTCCGTCAGCATCAAATTCCGCCTCCGGCTGACATAGCGAGGTGGCGTTTGCCGGGACGGGGACACCCATATCGAGATAGAGCTGCCGTTGCTTCGTCAGCATCTCTCCTATGTATCCTGCATTCCCGAGATTTTGCCTCGTTAGGAAAAATTTCTGGAATGCGGGTGATATGGCTCGTCACAAGATGTTGTTTCGGGGGAAAGCGCGTCAGACGCTGAAATTGTGGTAGTGCGGGCCGAACCGCCTGTAGGCGGCCTCGTCGAGGGCTTCGCGGTGGTCGGGGTGGGCGATGCTTGTGAGCAGCTTCGCCCGCTCCTGTAGCGAGCGGCCGTAGAGGTCCGCCGCGCCGTATTCCGTGACGACCCAGTGGATGTGGGCGCGGGTGGTCACTATGCCGGCCCCGTCGAGAACCGTCGGGCAGATCTTGCTCTTCCCGTCCCGCGTGGTCGACGGCATCGCTATGATGGCCTTTCCGCCTTCCGAGAGGGACGCCCCGTAGACGAAGTCGCACTGCCCGCCGACCCCGGAGTAGAATTTCGTCCCGATCGAGTCGGCGTTCACCTGGCCGGTGAGGTCGACGGACACCGCCGAATTTATCGCCGTCATCTTCGGATTCCGCGAAATCACCCTCGGGTCGTTGGTGTATCCCACGTCCATCATCGCCACCATAGGGTTGTCGTCGATGAAGGCATATACGTCCGAACTTCCCATAAGGAAAGTCGACACGATCTTGTAGCGGTCGGTCACCTTGTTCCGTCCGTTTATCACCCCTTTCTCCACGAGGCGGAGCACCCCGTCGGCGAACATCTCCGTGTGTATGCCCAGATCCCTGTGGCCTTCCAGCTGCGCGAGCACCGCGTTCGGAAGCGAGCCTATCCCGAGCTGGAGGCAGGCCCCGTCCTCGATGAGTTCGGCGCAGCGCCGTCCTATCGCCGTCTCGACCTCGTCAGGCTCCTGGAACTCGCATTGGAGCAGGGGGGTGTCGTCGCTGACGAAGACGTCTATCAGCGAAAGCGGAATCATCGCCTGTCCGAACGCCCTCGGCACATTCGGGTTTATGACCGCTATCACCGTGCGGGCGCATTCTATGGCGGCGAGCGTCGCGTCCACTGACGTGCCGAGCGAGACGTAGCCGTGCCTGTCCGGAGGGGACACCTGGATCATCGCAACGTCGCAGGGCAGCGCACCGCAGCGGTAGAGTTTCTGGGTCTCGCTGAGGAAGACCGGGATGTAGTCCGCATAGCCCTTCTGGACGCTCGGACGCACGTTCGCGCCGATGAAGAACCCCTGATGGAAGAATATCCCCTCGTATTTCGGGTCGGTGTACGGAGCCGGGCCTTCGGTGTGGAGGTGGTGGATGTGTATGTCGTGCAGCTCCCCGGCGTCGGCCCTGCGGCAGAGCGCCCTGATGAGGACCTGCGGCGCGCTCGCCACGCTGCTCAGGTGCAGATGGTCTCCGGATTTCACAATTTTCACGGCCTCATCCGGGCTGACAAAGCGTATTCCGTCCATATTGTTAAATAAGCTTCTTGAGTATTTTTTAACTCATTTAATATTAGTAACTTATCTCTCTTTTCAACCTTTCTCATTGCGAAACCGGATTGGCTTAAGTTCGTATCTGTCCCGACTTGATGGAGGAATATATCTCTCCAACTTTTGCAAACTTTCAAATATAGTTTGAATTTATGAGATTTTATATACCTTTGCCCGGATTTTCAGTAGTTTTTGTTTTAATTAAAAAGACATTGTTATGAAAAAGACATTGTTCAGGACGATGCTCCTTCTTCTCGGAGTGTCGGCGGTCATGGGGTGCGAAAAGCACAATTCTGACGAACCGGACGGAATCAGCGTATGGGAAGGCCCGATGACCATTGCGAAGGACGGAAGCGCGACTGTAAAGATTCTTCATATTATGGATGACGCTACGGCGGAGTTCTACGACATGGCCTACGAACTCTCGAGCGGCTATGAAATCAAGAACAAGGAGACGAGCGCCATTGACATCACAAAAGGCGACAAAAGCAATCCTACCGTTTTCAGCGCGACAGTCTCCGGGAACAAGGTGACATTCACCCGTGACGGAAACACTCTCGTTTGCGACGACGCCGCGGCGGCCGCTTCGGTTTCAGTCGCCTCGACGGGTGCTTCCGGGGATGAGGTGCCGGACAGCCCTACTGTCTATGTCCTCACAGCCAACAACATAAGTCACTACAAGTCCCTGCAGCTCTCGCCGAGGCTTCTTCCGACGGATTCGGAATATACCGGTCCGAAAAAGCTCAATGTTTCACTCCAGTCAGGTTCTGAAGCCTCCGAAGACCTCACGCTGCTCACCGACGAAGGCTTCGACTGGGTGGAATTCCTCACCTGGGCGGGAAAGACTGCGGCCACAACAGCCTGGGGCAAGGGCGTGGGAGTGCTTCTGGATATGCTCTTCCCTGCGTCCGGAGAAACGACCACTCTCGACGACCTGCTCGACAAGATGAAAGCCATCAGCGACCAGCTCACGCAGATGACCAACCTCTACAAGAACACCACCTACGAGTCCTACCTCAACCAGCGCAGCCAGAAGGTGAGCGAACTGACGAACTGCAATTCAGTATATTTCACCCGTCTGAGCAATGTGAGCGGAGACGATGAAGCCGAAATCGAGGAGAAGGTGAAGGAGATAGTTCTCGCCTGGGCGAAGAATACGGTGGGGGGCAACCCGGTGTGGTCGCAGGGTCTCAACTATATGGACTGGCTGATGAACACGGTCATAGAGAAGAGGGACATCTTCAATATGTATGACCTCTACACCTACAACACCACCGCATGGGAGAGCCAGGGATATGCGATAAGGGAGGCTCTCCGCGCCAGCGACATCGCCACGGTCGCCCAGACCCTGTACCTGACCCAGCTCTACCACAAGATGAGGGACAACATCGACGATATCTCACGTAAGAAAGTGCTGGACGACAACATCGCCAGATTCGACAAGTTCTCCGAATACATCAAGAACCGTCCGGTGGAGCGCCACGAAGACAAGGGGATATGCCAGATCGAGGGGGCGCATTTCGTGATGGACAAATATGCCCTTGACTACCCTACATACCGCAATCCGGCCTGGTGCACCATACCTTGCCGGTGGACGAGGTATCAGAGCGACGTATACTTTATGTGGGGTCCGAACCAGGCCGAGAACTACAGCAAGGCTCTCACTCCGGATGAG
>CAVIXF010000189.1:0-4370 GCA_963646585.1 Candidatus Gastranaerophilales bacterium HUM_1
CGGAACTACCGCAGCACGGTATATATGAACTTCACGCTCGAACCGGACAAGGCCGCCGCTTTTGCATGGAACAAGGACATTGACACAATAATCCTGAACCTGTCCTCCCTAATTCCGGAAGCCGAATTCATTCCAGGACAGACCTGCATCATTCTCGATGAGATACAGGACTGCCCGGAAGCCAGGACAGCCCTCAAATCTTTCAAGGAAGACGGAAGGTTCGACGTCATCGCGACCGGATCGCTTCTGGGAGTCAAAGGATATGGGGATAAACGGAAAGAAGACGGAAAGACCGGGAAAAATTCAATTCCTGTCGGACACGAGACAATCGTTGAAATGCACCCCCTCGACTTTGAAGAGTTTCTCTGGGCGAATGGCGTCAATGAAAAAGTTCTGGAGTCCGTCGCGCAGAGTTTGAGGAATGAAGTCCCGGTTCTTGAAGGCGTACATAACGCACTGACGACGCTGCTGTACAGATACATCATAGTCGGAGGCCTGCCGGCCGCAGTGAACAAGTTTCTAGAGACGAAGGACATCGGGCAGGTGCATAAGGTGCAGAGGGGGATTCTGAACGAATATGAAGACGATATGGTCAAATATGCCAACGATGCGGATAAACCGAGGATAAGGGAATGCTTCGAGTCGATACCGAAACAGCTTGCGCGGGAATACAAGAAATTCCAATACTCCGTCATCAGGAAAGGGGCGAGGGCTTCTGAATATTCCGGATGCCTTCAGTGGATGGAGGACGCCGGACTGATACGCCGATGCTACAACCTCACCGCCACCGAGCTGCCGCTCGCCGGCAACGCCATCAAAGAATGCTTCAAAGTCTATGTGCAGGACATCGGTCTGCTCATAGCGATGCTCGATTTCGGCACGCAGGCGGACATACTGCAAGGAAATCTTCTTGGATACAAAGGGGCGATTTTTGAAAATCTGATGGCCGACTTCCTCTGCAAATCCGGCATCCCTCTCTACTATTTCCATAAGGACAGCGGACTGGAACTCGATTTTCTGATGCGCCGCGGCGGCAAATGCACTCCGATTGAAGTAAAGGCGACGACAGGAAAGAGCAAGAGCCTCAACACCGTGCTGAAAAACAAGGATGTATATCACATCGACAACGCCCTGAAATTCGGCGGCTACAATGTAGGGCGCAACGGCGGCATCCTCACTCTTCCTCTGTATATGGGATTTATGATACGGGAAGAGGACATGCCTGGCGTCGTTCCGGATGTCGACATAGAACAGCTCAACAGTCTGGTTTAGACAGCAATATCCCTTCTCTGGAATGGATTTGTTTGTTGTCAGTCCTTTGCATAGAACCGGTACTCCGTGACGGAGGAATATTTCTCCCCGGGGCGAAGAACAGTGGATGGGAACTGCGGCTGGTTGGGGCTGTCGGGGAAATGGATGGTTTCGAGAAGCATCCCACCGAATTTCTCTATCGGGCCGTATTTGCCCTGACAGCTTCCGTCGAAGCTCCGTCCGGTGAAGGTGAGGAGCGCAGGTTCCGTGGTCCAGGTCTCGACTCCCCTGCCGCTCCCACGGTCATATAGGTCGGCCGCCTTGCGGAGGGAGCCGTCCCAGCCTCTGACCATCCAGCAGGCCGACATCCCGTGCATTATGCGCAGGTGCTCGTTCGTCATGTCGATGCGGTAGTCCACACGGTGCGGCTCCCGGAAATCGAACGGAGAGCCGCCTACCGGAAGAATCAGATCCGGACAGAAGTGCGTGTTGTTCTGGATGCAGCTGTCCGCTTCGACCTGAAGCAGATGATCCATCACATAGCCTCCGTCCTCGCCCTTGAGGTTGAAATAGCTGTGGTTCGAGAGATTCACCACAGTAGGTCTGTCGGTCGTCGCCTCATATTCGATTCTCACCGCATTGTCGTCCGTCAGCCAATAAGTCACGCTCACCTCCATATTACCCGGATAGCCCTGCTCCCCGTCCGGGCTGAGACGGTGGAAACGCACGCCGAGCCGTCCCTGTCCGCTGACCGGGCCGCTGCCCCAGATGAAGCGGTCGAAGCCCTCCGGGCCGCCGTGGCACTGCACCCTCTCGCCGTCGAAAGTCTCGTTCGGCGTGAGGGTGTAAAGGACTCCGTCAAGAGTGAATGACGAATGGTCTATGCGGTTGCCGTAGCGTCCGATGACAGGGCCTATGAACCTGTCCTTCTTCTCGAAATTTCCGATGTCCCCGAACCCGACGATTACGTCGCCCATCTTCCCGTCCCTGTCCGGCACTCGGATGCTCACGATTCGCGCCCCGTAGTCAAGGAGCTGCATCGAAGCCCCGCGCCGGTTCACTATGGTGTAGAGTTTTGTCGGCTCGCCGGTGGAAAGACGGCCGAATGAGCTTTCCGTCACGCCCGTCTTCGGGGCGCAGGACGCCGCGAGAGTCAGGACTGCGGCAAGGACAAAGTCAAATCGTGGTTTCATACTTGAAATCTTTACGCCATTTCTTGCTGAAAACAGACGTCAAACATAAAACGGGAAATCAAAGGCCTGAGACGGTGATCCAGTTCGACGGGTTGGTCTCCCCGGTGGAGACGACGGCATCCTCGCCGCCATCGACATCGAAAAGGGCGAAATTCATCTTAATCTTTCCGTCTATGACATTCACTGCAGAGCGCGGCACGGAGATTTCCGCAAGCCAGCCGTTGTCAGTGTCGGACTTGGAGGAAAGCGTCGCGTCGTAGCTGACCGCCGCAGCCGCGCCTCTGTCCTGCTCGACCCAGCCGCCGGCATAGCCGCCCTGGTTGCGCAGACCGGAAAGGCCGGCTTTCACACGCAGGGATTTCGCGTTGAGCTTCGTCTGGTCTGTCGGGGCGAGGAAAATCTGCACATAATCGTCCTTGGAGACATTCTCGTCGAGGCATTCGACGAGGAAATAGATGTTGTCCGCATCGGCGGAGCAGCGCAGCGTCGCCTGTGACTGGCACTTGGAGCCCACGAAGAGCGCGTCGTCAGTCTCCTTCCAGTCACCGTTGCCGCCGTCCACCGTGACGGGATGGGACGATGCCTTTATGCTGTGGTTCAGGCAGAAGCTCGCCATCGCCATCGTCACGGCGGAAGCGTCCGCGCTGTTGCGCATAAGAGCGACCACTTCGTGGCTGTTCTTCATACACATAGCCCCCCAGCTGCCCTTCACTCCGGGGAGGGAGGTAAAAGGCTCGCTCCAGTTGCGCGCCTGCGAATCACCTATCCTCATCGACTGGTAAGGAGTGGTGTCGCAGTAAGTGATTACGGTCTCGCCGGAAGGGAACTGCTTCAGATCCGGGCCCGCCCCTCTCCAGAGGTCGAGAGCCCTGTCCGCCGGGGCGACCTTCGCCGTCTTGACGTCGAATCCTGTCCCGTCGCCCTCGTTTCCAGTGATATAGTCCCACTCTCCGTTCTCCGGAGACCAGGCGAAAGCTATCTTGAAGTGCTTTCCGGTGCTGTCATAGACATAGGCCGACTCGAACGCCCCGGCAATCTGACGGCTTCCGTTGAGTATGACAAGCGCCGGCATCTGGTCAGTGAACAGCCACTTGTTCTGCTTCTCGCTGTACCAGGTGTGGCGGATGACCCTGAGCGGATCCGCACCCGCCGCCGAAGGGGACCAGGTCTTTCCGCCGTCGGTGGATATGACCATCGAAGTGCCCGAATGGCTTCCGGAAATCCACGGTCTGGACTCGGAGAAATAACACTGAAGCTCTCCGGAGGCGGTTTCAAGCATCATCGCCTCCCAGTTAGGGCCTTTGTGGATGATTTGCGGACTGCTCCAGGTCTTGCCGCCGTCTGTGCTGATTATCAGCTCTATGCCGTGGTCGTAGCGGCAGCTGTACTGGCCGTAGGATTTCGCGCTGCGGTAGGATGCGAAAAGAAGGATGTCGCCGTTGCTCCGCACGAATCCGTTCCCGTTGGTGTACATCTTGGTGTCGGCGTTCCCGAGCCCGTTCGTGACGCTCACGCTGCGGAAGAGGACCCCCTTCGGAGTCCACTCCTTCATATCCGGGCTCGTCGCCCAATAGACGTTCTTCCCGTTTCCGCCGCTGTCGGCGCGGTCCTGACACATAAGGATGTAGCTTCCGTCCTGAAGCCTTATCATACGCCCGTAGGTCGGCTCCGGAGTCGTCGTCGCCCCGGAGCCGAGTTCTATGAACGTCCTGTAGTCCATCTTCAGCGAAGACTTCGCCCATTCATCCTTGTGGGAGTTCAGTTCCGACGCACCCCGGTTCAGCTGTGAGAAAGGAGTCAGCTCCAGCTTCCTTGAAGTTGAACCGCCAGTGCCGGATCCGCCTGATGAAGCGTTCTCCGGATTGCAGGCCGACACCGTAAGAGCGACGGAGGCCGCCGCAAGAATCATTGACATATCTCTGTATT
>CAVIXF010000190.1:0-4357 GCA_963646585.1 Candidatus Gastranaerophilales bacterium HUM_1
GAACCAGGGAGTGGAGATATCCCTCTACGGGACTCCCGTCCAGACGAAGAACTTCCGCTGGGACGTCTATGCCAACGCCACGCATTACAAGAACAAGGTGACATTCATCCCGGATGACAAGAAGACCACGACCGTGGAGGGCTACGGCGGATACGCTTCCGGAAACAAGTTCATCGGCGAGGGGCTTCCTCTCTACACCTTCTACCTCGCGAAATACGCGGGAGTCGACCACGAGACGGGAGAATCCCTCTGGTACAAGGACGTGACTGACGAGAACGGGAATGTGACACGCGAGACCACTTCAAGCTACTCCGCAGCCACGCAGTACCTCTGCGACGACCCGACCCCGAAGCTTTACGGAGGATTCGGAACGAGCTTCGAGTTCTACGGATTCGACATCTCCGCGTCCTTCACCTACTCGCTCGGAGGTCTGACCTACGACTCCGGCTACGCGGCCCTGATGGCGAGCCCGACGGGAGACAGCACCGGAGGAAACTTCCACAAGGACATACTCAACGCCTGGACTCCGGAGAACAAGGACTCGAACATTCCGCGCTTCCAGCTCGGAGACCAGTACAGCGCCGCGGCGAGCGACCGTTTCCTTGTCCCGGCAAGCTACCTCAACTTCCAGAACGCCCAGATCGGCTACACGCTCCCTGCGCGTCTGACCGAGAAGATCAAGGTGAGCAAGCTCCGCTTCTACGTCACCTGCGACAACATCTGCTACTGGTCGCACCGTCAGGGTCTTGACCCGCGCTACAGCTTCAGCGGAAGCACCAACGACGCCGTCAACTCGCCTGTCAGGACACTTTCCGGAGGCGTAAGCATCACATTCTAAGTGACGAGTTTCTAAAAGAAGTAAAAATGAAAAAGAAGATATACACATTATTCATTCTGGCTGCGTCCGTCCTCGCGGCGTCCTCCTGCATCAAGGAGACTGTCCCTGTGGGCGGCACCGTCACGGACAAGCAGCTTCAGACCAGCGACGACCCGCTCGGAGTGAAGGTCGGAGCGATTACGGCGTCGCTTCACCGCTACGACGCCTGCGGATATGTGAGCGGTTACAGCTTCCACGGAGATTTCGGCCTTCCGTCAGTCCACATTATGACTGACAGTATGCTTGAAGATTTCCCAAGCTGCGGGTCATACAACTACAATCACTTCCAATATTGGTCAGCCAACCTCTATCAGGGACAGCGGTACATCTACTGCGCCTATTTCTGGGACGCCTACTACGGCTGGATTTTCGCGGCGAACAATGTCATAAAGTCCATCTCCGACCCGTCCGGTGCTGACGCCGCCTCGCTGAACGCGCTCGGACAGGCATACGCCTACAGGGCTGCCTTCTACCTCGACCTCGCGAGACTCTACGAACCGAAGCCGGTGCAGGAGAGCCAGTACAGCGGATACACCATCCCCGACGAGATTCTCGGACTCACTGTTCCGATCGTGACCGAGACGACGACCGAGGAGCAGGCGAAGAAAAACCCGAGGGCCACGAGGGAGGAGATCTACAAATTCATACTCTCCGACCTCGCGAAGGCCGAGGAATATCTCTCCGGCTACTCGAGCGTACTCTCTCCGAGCGAGGCTATGGTCTATGGGCTCTATGCGAGAACCTACCTTGAACTCGGCTATGTGTCCGACACCGAATACGACAACGACGTATTCAAGAAGGCTCAGGAATATGCCGAAAAGGCGATCGCCACCAGCGGTGCCACAGCCCTCACCCAGGAGCAGTGGGAGGACAGCGCCAACGGCTTCAACAATTCTTCAAGCCAGAAATCGTGGATCTGGGGCATTCCTGTCGTGAGCGAATCCATCGGCAACCTGATTCAGGCCACCGGCTGGCTTTCCAGCGAGGCTCGTTGGGGATACGGCGCATACGTGCAGTTCGGAGCAAGCAAGGCGCTCTATGACAAGATCGACGACGGCGACTTCCGCAAACATTCGTTCATCGATCCGAAGAAGTCGGACTACTACGACTACAAAATCGCCGGGACGTCAGATCAGGTCGCATCCTTCTACAAACGCGTGAAGAGCTACGCGTCAATCAAATTCCGCTGCAAGAACGGCGAGATCAGCGACTATGTGACAGGCGGCGTGGGGGACTACCCTCTGATGAGAATGGAGGAGATGGAGTTCATCAGGATGGAGGCGCTCGCCCGCCAGCACAATCTGACGGCCGCCAACGAGGCTCTCACCGATTTTATGAAGAACCGCATCACTGACGGCTCCTACGAGTGCGCGGCGGTGTCCGAGAAGGCCTTCATAAAGGAGATGCTCCTTCAGAAGAGAATCGAGTTCTGGGGGGAGGGTATCACCTTCTTCGACTACAAGAGGCTCAATCAGGGCATAACGAGGGGCTACTCCGGCACGAACTTCCCGTCCACGGAGCGCTTCAACACCGTGGGACGCTCCCCGGAATGGAACATAGTCATCACCCGCGCGGAGTTCCAGTCCAACACCGGCATCACCGACGCAACGAACAATCCGGATCCGTCTCAGGTCATCTCGCTGTGGGAGGAATAGTTTCACGACATAAACCGACAATGTTATTATGAACAAGATAAAATATTTACTGCTTGCGGCCGCCGGGACGGTTCTCTGTCTCGCCTCCTGCCAGAAAGAGGTCTATGCGCCCGGAGAGGCGGACGAGGCCGGCTGCTACGGAGTCTATTTCCCGTCCGGTCAGGGCGGGGAATACATCCTTGACCCTTATGATGACCAGCCGGTCATCAGCTTCACGGCGATACGAACCGTCACTGACGGAGAAATCACCGTTCCGGTCACGTTCACCAGAACTTATGAGACCGAGGAGGGCGTCGAGTCCGCCGACGAGATCATCTGTATCGACGGTGGCATCGTCTTCGAGGACGGTCAGGACGAGACGACCTTTGAAGTCAAGTTTCCGAATGCCAAAATCGGCACGACCTACACCTGCCTGATTTCACTGAACGACGGGAAATATGTCAGCAAATACGGGACGAACCCGGTTTCCATCGACTTCACCGTCGCTCGCGTGAAGTGGAACAGGGTGTATGGAAAGCTGGTCGACGGTAAATGGACTCAGACCACCGAGGATGACGCCGACAAGGTCGAGTACGGCGCGTGGACGGACGACATCGTATCTTCGGAGTATCCTAGCTTTGCTACCCGGAAATATGCCGTGAACGACAAGATTGTGATTGAAGAACGCGACGACAAGAAGGGCTACTACCGGATAAAGGACGTCTATAACGCCTATATGCTTGCCGCGCTGTCCGATTATGACGAGTCGGATCTCGAGAAGAACTGCACTCCGGGCACCTACTCTTACATAGATGCTACCGACCCGGACAAGGTCTATCTCCCTTATCAGAGCACAGGAGCGATTCTTAGCTCAGACGACGGATACATCGAGTTCGCTTCATATTGTGAGGAAGTCGGCCTCTCACAGGGCGATGCTTACGGAACTCTTGAGAACGGAGTCATACAGTTTCCGGCTAACGGAATTCTGGTCAACTTTACGGTTTACGGTGGCTGGTACTACGCCAACACTGCTGGTAAAAATGTGATTGTTCTTCCAGGAGCGGTTCTGAAGGACTACAGCATCGCTGTCGGGGTTGGTATGGCCGAGGACGGAGACCTTCCTGTCTACTTCACCCTCGGAGCTGACGTGACCAAGGCCGTTTACGGAGTGTATGAAGGTAAGCTTGACGACGGAGAAATCTACGAGAACCGCGTCGCTCTCGAAAGCGACACCGAAGCGAAGACCATCAATCCTGAAAATCCGTCCGTCGTGCTCAGCGATATGGCCACCGGCTACTACACCATAATCGCCGTATCGTTCGACTCCGACGGCAAACCGAGCAAGAACGCCTCCAAGACGTTCTCCTACATCGCCAAGGACGACGAAGTCCCTGTCGTGCTGAGCTGCGGCGTGAACTCTGCGGAGAAATACATCCCTCAGGGCTACAGCACCGACAACACCATAGAGTTCTATGTCTATGGCGAGGAGCTGACGGACGTGAAAATCTGCGCCGCCAAGAAAGTGGACATAGTGGCCGACTTGCCATCAGTCGCCAATAAACTCGCGGTGTCGAAATCCGTCGACAAGGAAGTCCTCAAGGCGATCAACGGAACGGGATATGTCGGAGTGGTCTCTTCGCTGCTTCCGGGCACGGAGTATTGCCTTGTAGTCTATGCCTCAAACGGATACGAGACCACGGTCAAGGTCAGCGAGTCTTCTGTGACCACGACCGGCGACCCGCTCCCTGTCTATGAGAACTTCACCGCCGCCGACATCGACGAGACACTTCTTCCGGAGACTTCCGAGGGCTATTTCGGAACATACAACTTCTACGCGGTTGACAAG
>CAVIXF010000191.1:0-4354 GCA_963646585.1 Candidatus Gastranaerophilales bacterium HUM_1
GACCTACAGGACTGACCCGAAGACCGGGGAGAAGGTCAGCGTGCTCGGCTACGGTTGTATGCGCTGGCAGATGAAAAAGGACGAGAACGGGAAGGACGTCATCGACCAAGACTCCGTGAACGAACTTGTGGACTACGCCATCGCCCACGGCGTCAATTACTTCGACTCCTCCCCGGTCTATCTCCAGGGACAGAGCGAGAAGGCCACCGGACTTGCGCTGAGCCGCCACCCGAGGGAGTCCTATCTCATCGCGACCAAGCTCTCCAACTTCAGCAACTGGACGAGGGAGAACTCGATGCTGATGTACCGCAAGTCGTTCGAGAACTTCAGGACGGACTACATCGACTACTACCTGCTGCACAGCATAGGGAGGAGCGTGGAGGATTTCGAGAACCGCTACGTGAAGAACGGGATGCTCGATTTTCTGATGAAGGAGCGCGAAGCCGGACGGATAAGGCATCTGGGATTCTCCTTCCACGGCTACAGGGACGTCTTCGACGAACTGCTGAAAACCCACGAGAAATATCACTGGGACTTCGTCCAGATTCAGCTGAACTATCTCGACTGGGACTACGCCTCCGGCAGGAACACCAACGCATCCTACCTCTATGAGCAGCTGCACGGGAGGAACATCCCGATGACGATTATGGAGCCGCTGCTCGGAGGACGGCTTTCCAAGGTCTCTGACAATGTCGCGGCGAGGCTCAAGGAGCGCGAGCCGGCCTCAAGCGTCGCGTCCTGGGCGTTCCGGTTCGCCGGCTCGCCGGAGGGGGTGCTCTGCGTGCTGAGCGGAATGACCTATATGGAGCATCTCCGGGACAATCTGAAGACCTATTCGCCGCTCAGGCCGCTGACCGACGGAGACCGGGAGTTCCTGAAAGAGATTGCGGAGCTGATTCACAGCTACCCGACAGTGCCCTGCAACGACTGCAAGTACTGTATGCCCTGCCCTTACGGCATCGACATTCCCGCCATCCTGCTGCACTACAACAAATGCGTGAACGCCGGGTTCGTTGTTCCGCTTCCGAAAGAGGACGACGCGGACTACGGGGAGGAGATGAAGGCGTACAGAAAAGCCCGCCGGGGCTATCTCGTCAGCTACGATCGCAGCGTCGAGAAAATCCGGCAGGCAAACCGCTGCATCGGATGCGGGCAGTGCGTCGAGCATTGTCCGCAGAGCATTCAGATTCCGCACGAGCTGCACCGCATAGACAGCCTGGTCGAGTCTTTAAGACGGCAGCCTTAAAAGGCGAATTGCTTCGTTACGCTCCTCCCCCGAATCCTCACAACCGAAAGGTTGCTGCGGTTCGGGCGTCGTCGCAAGCCTTGCACTTCATCCTTTTAAGACTGCCTGCCCCAGAAGAGCCTTTAAGCACTAATTTCCCTGATGTTTTTACAGAAGAGGCTTCTCGGAAGCGTCCTTGAAGAATGCCTTCGTGCCGTAATCCTCCGCGTCCTTTTTGACGGAGGCCGGGATTGTCGTGCGGACATATATGCTGACGCCGGAAACAGACGCTTCCGTATTCTCCAGTGTCAGACGGTCGCTTTCAACGGAGAACTTGTATGTCCCTCCCCAGGACGTTCCGTCGCTGTAGATTCCGCAGAGCGCCCCGTCCGAATTGAGGCCGCAGGTGCCGTCGAACGCGGTGTAATGCCCCGCATCGCCAAGTTTCTGGAACAGTTCGAAGCTGTTGTCCGCAGCAAAGCTGAGATAGACGTCGGCGGTGACATCCGCCGTCGCGGACTGTCCGTACCAGCTCTCAAGCTTCCATTCCCCCACCACCGCGCTGTAATTGGCGGCGTTCTTGTCTTTTCCGTTGTCTTTCTCGCAGGCGGCGAGAACTGCCAGAGCCGCGAAAAGAACGAGTATCTTAATCTTTTTCATTCGCTTAAATAATTGTCAATCACTATTACAACCAATCGGAAACACATCTCCCCGCCGTCACCGACTCACACGCGCCACATCGCCCGCCGCCTACAGCCACGCATCGTTGTCCGCGCTCTCCGGACGGGCGATTACGGAGACCGTCTTGCTGATTATCATTCCGCCCGGATTGCTGTCCGTCGGCAGCGTGCCGCCGCCTCCCGCCACCGCAGTGATGACGATTCGCGCGCATCCGGCCTTCGTCGGGGCTATGCGGAGTTTGCCGTACCTCACTTGGGGGGCCTCCGAAAGTCCGAGAACCTCGGTCCCGTTGTCGAGAACCTCCACGGACTTGTAGGTCAGATTGGACGCTCCGCCGCCGAAATAGTCGGAGATGTCGATGTTCTGCGACTTCCCTACGGCCGCCTGCACGGAAGGGGTTCCGTCAATCTGCATAAAGAGCCTCCACACGTCGGCCGTCCCCATACCCATCTGCTTTCTGAAGACATTGAGCGGCATATTGTTCAGACCTTTGTTGTAATAAGTCTTCTTGCTCCCGGTCAGCCGGCTGTCAAGTTCATTGACGGAGGACAGGAGAATCGACTTGAACTCGTCATTGGTGAAATGCTTCCCCCGCTTCAGCGCATAAGACAAGCCGAGCGCCGCGATTCCGCTGATGTGAGGACAGGCCATCGAAGTCCCCTGCATATATCCGTAATTCGTCGGAGTCTGGGCTCTATTTCCTTCCGAATCGTCGTAGTAAATCGCCTCTGTCGGCATCGTGGAGAGTATCGCCCCTTTGTCGTCGCTCGTCTTCCCTCCGGTGTAGTATTCTCCGCCCGGAGCGGTGATGTTGCAGCCCGGGCCGTAGTTGGTGTAGTAGGCAGGAAGCCCGTCAGAGGCTATGGAGCATACGGAGATGCACTGCTGGAGGGCGCCCGGGTAGCCGGCCTGCTTGGTGCTTTCGTTCCCGGCCGCGAATATGGCGAGCCCGCCGTCAATCGCGTCGCAGTTGGATTTGCTTATGAAATAGTTGATTGCCGCGACCTCTGCTTTATTCGTCCGTCCGTAGGACTTGTCATTGCTGCAATACGACGGGTCGTATCCCCAGGAGCACTGGGCGATGCAGGCCCCGTGGTCGGCGGCATATTCGAAAGCCTTGGCACTCACGGACGAAGTGCTGTTCTTCTTTCCGTTGAAAATCTGACAGGACATAATCTTCACGCCGTCGCCTTTACCGGTTCCTCCGGCGATCCCGCAGACTCCGGTCCCGTTGTTGTTGACTGCGGCCACCGTGCCCGCCACGTGCGTGCCGTGACCGGAGTTGTTGTAGCTGTACCACTCAAGCTCCTTGCTGTCATCAATGAAGTTCCATCCGTGGATGTCGCCCTTGGTAGGATTCGGATTGGTCCAGATGTTCGCGGCCAGGTCGGGGTGTTCGCACTGGACGGCCTCGTCGAGGACTGCGACTATGACGTTCGGATTGCCCGCGCAGAGAGTCCACGCCTGTTTCACGTTGATGTCCGCCCCCTCCTTCGCGGTCGGGGCCCAGCTGGTGTCGCCCGTGTTGTCGTAAGACCACTGGTCTTTGGTGTACGGGTCGTTGAACGTGGTTTCAGAAATGCTTCTGGTGGCCGGAGACGGGATATATGGCCTCGGCTCGCCGACGTAGCACCTCTCGTAGGTCTCGTTGAACTGGACGCTGCGCACTCTCGCGGAAGAGACGAGAGCCTCGGCCGCAGTTCCGAGCTGCGAGCCGTCCTCGAACACGGCCTCGTACCAGTTGTGAAGGCCGCAGCGGCGTTTCAGCTCTATGTCGCCCTGCGTGAGGTCGAACAGATGGGCGACTGAAACCGCCCCGGCCGCCGTCTTGAGGCTGTCGAGCTGTTCTGTCCCGAGATTTTCCGCATAGAACAGAAGAACATTCCCGCTCCCCTCGGAGGCCGACGGATTGACGATCTTGCTTTCCGCCCCCTCCGCTGCCGCGCCGCCGTCAATCGGCTCCACGGCGCAGGAGATCATCGCCAGGCAGCACAGCGCCGGCGCAATCAAAAATCTTAACTTCATACGAGTCAATTAAAACGATATTTTTACACTACTAAGTTGCGGACACACCACAAAGCGGGCGAAAACGGCCGTCCGCCTTAAGAGACGGGAGCGATAGCAAAAATTGCGCCTTGTGGTCGTCAGAAAGATCCGACATAAAAATTTTACGGAAGTTAGAAACCTGAAAAGAATAAACTGCGTCAGATTTGTCAATTATTTTCGAGGATAGATTTCTTTTTGAAGATGGAGTGTACTGGAGGTACACGACTGATGAGAAAAGGAATATAGACCGAAACGAACCTTTTCGATAAGTGAGCGCAGAGCCAAGCTTGCTTGAGCTATGCCGAACGGAGAAAAGTGGCGTATGAAATACGAACCTTTTCGATAAGTGAGCGCAGAGCCAAGCTTGCTTGAGCTATGCCGAACGGAGAAAAGTGGCGTATG
>CAVIXF010000192.1:0-4272 GCA_963646585.1 Candidatus Gastranaerophilales bacterium HUM_1
GAGGATGGGAGATAAAAGGAATATTGGGAACAATGGCGGGACATATAATGACACGGAAAATATGACAGAGATGGGAAACAGCCGGAAGATTGAGAAGAATAAGCCGAGGACGAGGCTGACTTTCTTCGGGAGCGGGACTTCGCAGGGCGTGCCGGTGATCGGCTGCCAGTGCGAGGTCTGCCGCAGCGCGGATCCGATGGACAAGCGGCTGAGGGCGAGCGTGCTGGTGGAGCACGAGGGGATGACGATTCTGGTGGACGCCGGGCCGGACTTCCGGACTCAGATGCTGCGGGCGGATGTCCGGCATCTCGACGCCATCCTGCTGACGCACAACCACAAGGACCACACCGGAGGACTCGACGACGTGCGGGCTCTGAACTACACGGAGGGACGCTCCTGCGACATCTACTGTGAAAAATATGTCGAAGATTCGCTGAGGATGGAATATTCCTACGCCTTCGCCGCACACAAATACCCCGGCGTGCCGGAATGGCACATCCACAACATCACCAGCGAGCCGTTCACCGTCCGTTTCGACGATTCGGCGCAGCATCTTGTCTGGGAGTCCGGCGTGGGCTATCACGAAATCCCCGGAGCCCCCGGCGGCGCAGTCCGCGAGACCACGGTGCTCCCGATCAGGGGTATGCACGGCCCCCTGCCCGTGCTCGGCTTCCGTTTCGGCGACATCGCCTACTGCACTGATATGAACTACATCCCGGAGGAGGAGTTCGCGAAGCTCGAAGGGCTGGAGCATTTCGTCATCAACACCGTGAAACGCGGAATCCACAACTCCCACTGGGGGCTGGAGCAGGCGATCGAGGTCTGCCGGCGCGTCGGGGCGAAACACTCCTGGCTCACCCACCTGAGCGACCGTCTGCCCCGCTACAGGGATTTCGTCCCGGAACTCCTCAGCCTCCCGGCGAACCCGGACGGCTCTCCGGCGAACATCCTCCCCGCCTACGACGGCCTGGTCATCGAAGGGTGACAGCCGGTGCGCCCACGCCTCATTGTATGCGGAACAGATGGCGATTTTCGAGATATAATATCCCCCAAATTTCGGACAGTGGGTTAAGTCAAGAAAAGACTATAACTTTACAGCAGGCAATAGAATGGAAAAATCGCCAATAATGATTCCTCACTCTCAGGGATTCCGGAGTCTTCGCTCCGGCTTCCCTCCCCGCCTGCGGCGGGGCTTGCCCTACAAGAAGAAAAACAGCGTTCAAGCAAGCTTGACGCTGTTTTTCTTCTTGTAGGGCGGAGAGGGAGGGATTGTCACCTTGGTTTGTGATAGTTTCATACAATCACATAAATAACTGATATACAAAGTTATACATATAACATAGTTTCGCAAGGTTTTCTTGGATATATCAATTTGTGTGCGTAAATTTGTGCGTAAATAAAAAGGAAGCCACTATGCCGGTCAAGTATTATCTGGAAAAACGGCCCAATAAGAAGATGGAGCACCCCATCAGACTTTCGGCCGTAGTTAAAGGAGTAAGAATCCTCTCTACGACAGGATTTAGCGTGAAGGAAGACTCGTGGGATGAAGCCTCGATGAGAGTACGGGCGCATCAGACCAACTCCAAGAAACAAACCTCCGCATTTATCAATCGTTACCTCAGCGGCATTGAAGGCGCAGTCCTCGAATTTGAGAACACCTGCCGTGTGCGTCCGTCAGTTGATAAGCTCAAAGAAGTCATCAACAACTATAATCCCGATACTGCATCCGAAGATATTGACTTCGACGAGAATGGCGAGCCGATTGACACCACGCCCAAGCGCCCGTCCGCCATCCAGTATTTCGACGAGTTCCGTCGTGAGCAGAGCATCTCGAATCAGTGGACTTCCGGCACTATGGAATGCTGGGCAGCCTTCCGCAAGCATCTTCTCGCAGTGGCGAAGGGCAATTCTTTCGACTTCTTCAACGATGACGGCATAAACGCCTTCGTCCGCCATCTCCGAGTCCACGCCAAAATGGAAGAAAAAACCGTACAGAAACACTACCTCAACTTGCGCTGGTTCATCAACTGGGCAATCAGAAAAGGCTATGCCGCCAACCGGGAGATAGGGCTGGTTCAGCCGAAGTTCAAGGTGATCGAGAAACCGGTCATTTTCCTGACAAAGGATGAACTGATGAAAGTGTATAGATATGAAATCCCCGCCAACGGCACGAAAGTAAAACTTCATAATTATGAGGGTGACGAATATGAGAAGGTGGTCCACGACGCCACGGCGCTCGCCAAGACCAAAGATATGTTCTGCTTCTGCGCGTTCACCAGTCTCCGCTATTCTGATATGGCCGCGCTCAAACGCACCGACATCAGCGGAGATTATATCTATGTCACCACCCAGAAAACCAATGACCGCCTCCCCATCAATCTTAATTCATTCGCGAAAGAGATTCTTGACAAGTATAAAGATTGCAGATTTCCCGGCGGAACGGCTCTTCCGGTGATTTCCAACCAGAAGATGAACGAGTATTTGAAAGACATCTGTGAATTGTGCGAAATCAACGACCCGATAACCAGAGTGTGTTTCCGGGCCGGCCAGAGAGAAGAAACCACGCAGGCGAAATATGAACTCATCGGGACACACGCCGGACGGCGCACCTTCATCTGTTTTGCCCTGTCATCCGGCATTCCTCCGCAGGTCGTGATGAAATGGACCGGGCATTGCGACTACAAGGCGATGAAACCGTATATTGACATCGCGGAGAAGGTGAAAGCGGACCAGATGGCGATTTTCGAGAACGGGCTGAAGGGATAAAGGGATAAATTGTAGCATCGCAAGAAAAATCATAAATTTGCCTTTATTATGGAATTGTACTCATATATCCGCCACCTCTGCAACAAGGGCGAAAACACCGAGGTCGAATTCAAAAGTGCACTCGGAGGATTTCCGGGGAGTTTCTGGGAAACATACTCCGCCTTCGGCAACACCGCTGGCGGCATAATCGTTCTCGGCATCAAGGAGAAGAACCACAAGTTCACTCCGGATCATCTGACAGCAGAACAGGTGACGAAATACAAGAAGCAGTACTGGGATGACGTCCATAACAAGAGCAAGGTCAACATCTGCCTGACTATGGATGAGGATGTATCCGAAGAAGACTTCGAAGGCTCCGCAATACTTGTCATCAGAATTCCTCGTGCCATATATTCCAAGAGGCCGATATACTTGACTCAAAATCCGTTCGGACACACATACGTCCGTCGTCACGAAGGCGATTATCTGATTGATGACGATGAAGTCCGGAGGATGTTTGCCGACTCCAACATCAAAGACTATCCGCTTGACGCCAAAGTTTTCTCGCATTTTACTATTGAAAAGGATTTTGATGACACGACGATTCACCAGTACAGGCAGCTTTATAACAACCGCCACGAAGGACATCCTTGGACGGAACTTTCCGATCTTGAATTCTTCAAGAAGATTGGAGGCTATGTGTCAAATTCAGAGACAGGCGAGAAAGGATTCACTCTGGCGGCAGTGCTGATGTTTGGTCTTGAAGAGACAATACTCCGCGTCCTGCCACATTACTATGTGGATTTTCGTGAGAAACTCAGCAATGACCCCGACATCCGTTGGACTGACAGAATTCATCCTGACGGCAACTGGGAGGCAAATCTTTATCAGTTCCACCGCCGCGTATATATGAAGATGGCGCAGTCTCTTCCTGTTCCATTCAAACTCGAGGGGCTGAACCGTGTTGATGACACCCCCGCCCACAAAGCTTTGAGGGAAGCCATAGTCAACACTATTATCCACGCCCGGCTTACCGCGATGCACTGCATTGTGATTGAGCACTACCCCGACAGGTTTGTGTTCCGCAACCCGGGGACTCTTCTGGTGTCTGTCGAGCAGTATTACGAAGGCGGCACGAGCATCTGTAGAAACAGCATCCTCCAGAAGATGTTTGAATTCATCGGAGAGGGAGAACGCGCCGGAAGCGGTGTGGACACCATCAAAAAAGGCTGGGCATACAACAAATGGCCGGAACCCGTCATCCGTGAGCTTTATGACCCCGAGCAGGTGGAATTGACGTTGTATCTTGGTAGTACTACCACAAAAACTACTACAACTACCACAAAAACTACTACAAAAGAGCAGATTCTTCATCTCATTGAAGCGAATCCTTCCATATCAATAAGCGAGATTGCCGAAAAAATCGGATTAAGCAAGGATGGAGTATATTATCACATCAAGCAGATGCTTGGGAAGAAGCTCAATCACATTGGTCCGACCAACGGCGGTCATTGGGAGATAATCAAG
>CAVIXF010000193.1:0-4268 GCA_963646585.1 Candidatus Gastranaerophilales bacterium HUM_1
GATTTTCAGAGATTTAGATATGAAGATATTGCGCAATGTGATTGTTCCGGCGGCGTTCGCCCTTGCGGGCGTCTGTGACGCTTATGCCGGCGGAGTCCGGGTTGAGTCCATAGCCGGGGCGGAAGCGGAGACACGGACTGTGCCTGGAACTCGCATCGACCCCGTGCATCTGAGCGACCGCCACTCGATGATCCGCTTCGTTCCCGAGGGGAGATATCTCCTGCTCCCGGTCTGCGACGCGGACGAGTGCGCCTGGGTGAGGCTCATCAGCGGCGGAACTGTTCTGAAAAGCCTCAACATAAAACTCGCGATTCACCGGGCGGATTATTATATGCCTCTTGACCTCGCTGACTTTCAGGGGCTTCATCTGCTTCTTGACATCGACTTCAGAAACGCGTGGCACGACGTTAAGATTTCGGAATACGCCTGTTGGGGCAGGTTCTCTTTCAGCGACAGCTTTGATGTCCGCAAGCTTGACTCCTTCCGCCCGGCCGTCCATCACAGCCCCGCCTACGGGTGGATGAACGACCCGAACGGGATGTTCTTCCGTGACGGGGAGTGGCATCTCTTCTATCAGTGGAATCCCTACGGGGCGCAGTGGGAGAATATGCACTGGGGGCATTCCGTGAGCCGCGACCTCATCCACTGGACTGACTGCGGAGCCGCTCTCGCCCCGGACGCGCTCGGTTCGGTTTACAGCGGGAGCGCGGTGATTGACCGTGACGGCGACGCCGGATTCGGAAAGGGCGCGGTCGTGGCGATGTACACCTCGCACGGACAGGATGAGACCCAGAGTCTGGCATACAGCACTGACGGAGGAAAGACTTTCTCGAAATATTCCGCGAATCCGGTCATCACGGGATCCGTCCGGGATTTCAGAGACCCGCATATTTTCCGGAACGGGGACACGGGGAGATGGAATATGGTTCTCGCCGCAGGTCAGAAAGTGGAGATATACAGCTCCGACGACCTCCTGCACTGGAAGTACGAGAGCAGTTTCGGCGAGGGCTACGGCTGCCACGCCGGGGTGTGGGAGTGCCCCGACCTTGTGAAACTGCACATAAGGGGGACTGACAGGACGCGCTGGGCGCTCATCTGCAACATCAATCCGGGAGGGCCTTTCGGAGGCAGCGCGACGCAGTATTTCGTCGGGGATTTCGACGGCCGCCGTTTTGTCTGCGACTCCGACCCGGATACGGCCCTGTGGCTTGACTGGGGGCGTGACCACTACGCCGCCGTGACTTTCTCCGACGCTCCGGACGGCCGGACCGTGCTTATGGGCTGGATGAGCAACTGGGAGTATGCCAATCTTGTCCCGACGAAGTGGTTCCGCAGCGCCAACACCATTCCCCGCGACCTCTACCTCTATGAATGCGGCGGGCGGCTTCTGTGCGGCGTCGTCCCCTCACCCGAGGTGGACGCGGCGCGTGGAGAAGTGCTCGCCCGGACGAAGAGGGGGAAGGCCGCGTTCAGTCCGGACGGCGGGGCCTGTGAAATCGTAGTGGACTTTTCGAATCCGGGGAAACCCTGCCGGATCGTCCTCGGGAACGGAGCGGGCGAGAGCGCGACGCTGGATTACGACCCGGAAAGGGAGCTTCTCTCGGTTGACAGGAGGCTCTCCGGCGACTGCTCTTTCAGCGACGGTTTCGCCGGCGTGACCTCCGCTCCGACCGGAGGGGAAATCTCCTCCCTGCGCATCTTCATCGACCGCAGCAGCATAGAGGTCTTCGACTCCGAGGGTCGCTTCGCCCTGACGAATCTCGTCTTCCCGTCCGAGCCATATGGCAACATTTCCGTGGATGGAGGGAAGGCCGTGATTTACAAAATGCTTTAGAAGTCAAATATTTACAAAAACCGTATATGACAAAACATACTCCGAAACGGGCGGTTCCGTCCCTGATGCTGTGTTTCTTCGCGATGGGATTCGTCGATCTCGTCGGCATAGCCTCGAATTACGTTAAAGCCGACCTCGGCCTGAACGACAAGGTCGCCAACATATTCCCGTCGCTTGTCTTCTTCTGGTTCCTGATTTTCAGCATCCCCACCGGTATGCTGATGAACCGGATCGGGCGAAGGAAGACGGTGCTGCTCTCGCTCTTCGTCACGGCCCTGTCCCTGATTCTGCCGGTCTTCGGCGATGACTTCACTGTTATGCTCCTGTCGTTCTCGCTTCTCGGCATAGGAAACGCCATTATGCAGACATCCCTCAACCCTCTGATTTCCACGGTGGTGAAAGGGAATCTCGCCTCCACCCTCACTTTCGGGCAGTTCATAAAGGCGATCGCATCCTTCCTCGCGCCATACCTCGCCCTCTGGGGGGCGACGGCCGCCATCCCGACGTTCGGACTCGGCTGGAGGGTGCTGTTCCTCATCTATTTCGTCGTGGGCGCGGTCGCGACTGTCCTGCTCCTGCTCACTCCGATTGAAGAGGGGCCGCATTCCGGAAAATCATCCTCCTTCGCCGACTGCGTCCGCCTTCTCGGCCGGCCCGTGGTGCTGTTCTCGTTCCTCGCGATAATGTGCCACGTCGGCATAGACGTGGGGACGAACACGACCGCGCCAAAGATCCTGATGGAGCGGCTCGGCTGGACTCTCAACGAGGCTGCTTTCGCGACAAGCCTCTACTTCATTTTCCGCACCGCCGGCTGTCTCACCGGCTCGTTCTTCCTCAGGGTGATGAAAAACAGGACTTTCTTCATCATAAGCGTCTCGATGATGCTTCTGGCGATGGCGGGGCTGCTGTTCGGACAGAGCCGCTGGGTTCTCTACACGGCAATAGCCCTTGTCGGCTACGGCAACAGCAACATTTTCCCGATTGTGCTCTCGCAGGCTCTGCGCTCCGTCCCGGACAGGCAGAACGAGGTGAGCGGGCTGATGATAATGGGGCTTTTCGGCGGCACGGTGTTCCCGCTGCTGATGGGATTCGCGAGTGACGCGGTCGGGCAGGGAGGCGCCGTGGCGGTGATGCTCGCCGGGGTCGTCTACCTCTTCAGCTACGTCGGCCGCGTGCGCGAGTGAGCGCGAAAGACAAGGCCGCGAAAATCCCAAGTCGCAAAAGCGCCGTGCGCAGTCCGCGAAGGGGAGGATGTGTTATAAATTAGGATACTTGAGAAACTTAAAGTGATGGAAAAGAAAAGATACATAGTGGGTCTCGGGGAGGTTCTCTGGGACATTCTTCCTGAAGGCCCGAAACTGGGCGGTGCGCCGGCGAACTTCGCGTTCAACGCCGCGCAGATGGGATATGACGCTCTGGCTGTCAGCGCGATAGGCCGGGACGCACTTGGGGACGAGGCGGAAAGGATTTTCAAGGAGAACGGACTCGGCTTCATCCTTCCGAGGGTCGGATTCCCGACCGGACGCGTGGACGTGGCTCTGGACGGCTTCGGCATCCCGACCTACACCTTCATCGAGAATCCGGCCTGGGACAACATCCCGTTCACTCCGGAGATGCAGGCTGTCGCTGCGGACTGCCTCGCCGTCTGCTGGGGCTCGCTCGCGCAGAGAAGCCCGGTCAGCCGTAGGACGATTCTCTCTTTCATAGACACCGTCCCGGCCGACTGCCTGAAGATTTTCGACATAAACCTCCGGGCGGACTATTACACGCAGGAGGTGATTGAAGATTCGATGCGGAGATGCGACATCCTGAAAATCAACGACGACGAGCTGGAGACAGTCTCACGGATGTTCGGACTTGAGGGCGGGGTCGCCGCCAAGTGCCACCGTCTGATCGGGCTTTACGGCCTCCGCCTGCTGATTCTCACCTGCGGGACTGACGGCAGCTATGTCTTTTCGGCGGACGACGAGTCGTTTCTCCCCACCCCGAAGGTGGAGGTCGCGGACACGGTCGGTGCTGGGGACAGTTTCACGGCGGCATTCTGCGCGGCTCTTCTCCGTGGCGAATCCGTTCCGGAGGCGCACCGTCTCGCCGTGGAGGTCAGCGCCTATGTCTGCACCCGCGCCGGAGCGATGAATCCGCTCCCGCCCCGGTTCACGAAGCGAGATAGGAGCCGGGTTTGACGCTTCCAGACCGAAAATAAGTTCCATACAGGGGTCTCAGACATCTCCAAGCGGGATTTTGAGACCCCCTTTCATCGGCATATCTGTGGCAATATCGTCAGTATTTCATTCGCCTTTTTGTATGTTCACGAAATTTCAATAACTTTACCCGAGATTTCAAACAATTTGGACGGTATGTCAAATTTGAATAGAATAAAAGTAGATTGCCAGATTATTAAGTAGGGTGTTAAGTTAAACAATATTTCATGGTC
>CAVIXF010000194.1:0-4252 GCA_963646585.1 Candidatus Gastranaerophilales bacterium HUM_1
CCCTATCAACACATCCCCTCCCTTCGCAAACTGCGCACGGCGCTTTTGCGCCTTGTCACCTTTACAGCCTCACGGCCGACGGACAGAAGCCTTTGCCGGTGCGAGTCACCTTATCGACGAGATGTCGAAAAGGGATTCAGCAAATTCCTTTCTGTCAAACAGTTTGAGGTCGTCCACGCCTTCTCCTATCCCTATGTACTTCAACGGGACTTTCAGCTGGTCGACGATTCCCACGACCACGCCTCCCTTGGCCGAGCCGTCCAGCTTCGTGAGCGCGAGCGCGGTCACTTTCGTGGCGCGGGAGAACTCCTTCGCCTGCTGGAACGCGTTCTGCCCGGTGGACGCGTCCAGAACGAGCAGCACCTCGTGCGGAGCGTCCGGAACGACCTTGGAAATCACATTGCGGATTTTCGTCAGCTCGTTCATCAGGTCGATTCTGTTGTGGAGCCGCCCCGCCGTGTCGATGATCACAGCGTCAGCCCCCTTGGCGACGGCCGACCTGACCGAATCGTAGGCGACCGAAGCCGGGTCGGAGCCCATCTCCTGACGGACTATGTCCACGCCGGCCCGCTGCGACCAGATCACCAGCTGGTCCACCGCGGCCGCCCTGAAAGTGTCAGCCGCCCCGAGCACGACCTTCTTCCCCTCCGCCGCCAGCCTGCTCGCGATTTTTCCGATTGTCGTCGTCTTCCCCACGCCGTTCACGCCCACGACGAGAATCACGTATGGCTTCTTGGAAACGTCAATCATCCGTTCAATGTCGGAACGCGCCTCCTGGACGGGAGCGCCGGAACGGTCTCCCCCGCCGCCAACGTCATCCGAAGCATTTGCGCCGTCGGAGCCTGACGGGACAGCCGCCGCGTCGACATCCAGAAGAGCGGCGATCTCCTCGCGAAGCATCTGAGTCAGCTCCTCCAGAGAGACATATTTGTCGCGGCTGACCCGCTCCTCAAGATTGTCTATGATCTTCAGAGTGGTGTCAACCCCCATATCGGTCTCCACCAGAGCCTCCTCGATCGCGTCCAGAATGCCGTCGTCCACCCTCGACTTCCCGACGATGGCGCGGGAAAGCTTGTCGAAGAAGCTCCTGTTGGTATTTTTCACGCCCTTGTCAAATATTCCCATTTGTCAAAGCCCCCTATTTCAAAAATTCAGTCGCCCCCGGACATCGGCGGCGAAGATGATTCATTTCAAACCTGCAAATATACTGAAAATCCGCCGGATTTCAAGTTGCGGCACACTGAACCGGACAAAAAATTCGGAGCCGGCATAAAAACCGACCCCGAATAAAAAGCGTGGGGAAAAATCATTCAAGTGGTGCAGATGCAAGGCGCACGAGGTAAGAAAACCGGAGCAACCTGAGGGTTGTGAGGATTTTCTTATCCGAAGTGCAACGAAGCAGATGCGCCGCTTCAATGATTTTTCTCTATTTCTTGGAGAAAAAATCCTTAACTTCCGACTCCTCCACAAGAAGCTCGTTGAACACATAAGCCCCCGTCTTAGGCGACTTGTCCATACGGATGCACTTTACCATCTTCTTTCCGCCCTTTCCGGCCGCGAAGGTTGCGACTGCTTTCTTTGCCATAGTTTAATCCTCCCTCGTTATTTGATTTCACGGTGAAGCGTGACCTTCTTCAGGAACGGATTGTATTTCATACGCTCCAGACGCTGGGTCGTGTTCTTCTTGTTCTTTGTCGTGATGTATCTTGAGATGCCCGGCACTCCGCTCTCACGCTGTTCAGTGCACTCAAGGATGACCTGCACCCTGTTGCCTTTTGCTTTCTTTGCCATAATTCAAATCAATTAAACAAGGTTAATGTATCCTTTCTTCTGAGCGTCCCTCACTGTAGCGTCAAGACCGTTCTTCTCGATGTGCCTCATTCCCTTGCAGGACACCTTGAGAGTGATGAAGCGGTGCTCCTCCTCTGACCAGAACTTCTTGGTCTTGAGGTTCAGGGCAAAAATGCGCTTTGTGCGCCTCTTGGAATGGGAGACATTGTTGCCGACCATCCTCTTTCTTCCTGTTATTTGACAAAACTTTGCCATTGTATGTACCTTTTAATATTATTCAAATTTTCAGCGGGCTGCAAATATCGTGTAAAAATTGCTGATTTGCAAGTATTCAGACGATTTTGAAAAACCTGCGCCATCTGATGCTGTCAGGAAATCTCCTGTTCTTGTCTATCGAGAGCCAAATCAGAGCCGGCTTTCCGACTATGTGGTCTTCGGGGACGAAACCCCAGTACCGCGAGTCGAGAGAGTTGTGCCTGTTGTCTCCCATCATAAAGTAGTAGTCCTGTCTGAAAGTGTAGCTTGTGACAGCCTCGCCGTTGATCCTTATCGTCCCGTCCGCGTCCTCCCGGAGCTCGTTCCCCTCGTAGGCGGTGATGATTCTCCGGTAGAGAGGAAGATTCTCCGCAGTGAGCTCCACGGTCACGCCATGCTCCGGTATCCAGAGAGGCCCGAAATTGTCCCGGGTCCACTCGAAACTTTCGGAAAACGGGAATATGGTCTTCCACGAATCCGGATAGTCCGGGGGATAGGCGTCGATGTTCGGCTCTATGGAGACTATGCTCGAAAAACCTTTCAGTTCCGTCAGCATCTTCTCCGTCAGCGGCATCGCCGGATAGCCCGGAAGAGACTTGTCGAACCAGAGCTCGCCCATATTCAGCCCGAGTCTTTCGAGACTGCGCGGATTGAGCTTCTGTCCGGTGGTCACGACGGTGTAGCTGTTCTGCATCCCCGGCAGCGTCGTCTCCCTTTCGGAATTGACGTAGACCGCTCCGTCCCTGATTTCGAGAGTGTCACCCGCGACGGCGACGCATCTCTTGACGTAGTGATCCTTCTTGTCGGAGGGGCGGACTTTCACCGGCCCGTAGCGGGTTTCGGTGAACTCCTTCCCGTACAGCCTGCAGAGCATATAGTAGTCGTCCGCAGGGGCCTTGACAAGAACCGAATCCCCGTTCGGGAATCCGAAGACCACACAGTCGCCTCTTTTCACTCGCCCGAACCCCTTGAGCCTTCTGTAACGGCAGCTTATCAGTTCGGAGTAGGACTCCCGGCCGCCGATGACGTTGTGGGTGAAAGGGATGGTGAGCGGAGTCTGAGGCATCCGGGGCCCGTATGCGAGCTTGCTCACAAACAGATGGTCGCCGGTGTACAGCGTGCTTTCCATTGAGGATGAAGGAATCTTGAACGCCTGGAAAAAGAATATGTTGATGAACGTCACGACAATGACGGCGAAGATGACGGCGTCGAGCCAGTCAAGAGCCGCGTTGCGCTTCTCCCCCTCCTTGTAGTCCTTCTTCCAGAAAAGCCATTTGACTTTCTTCGTGACACAAAGGTCGAAAAGGACTGCAAGTCCGAAGAGCCACCAGTAATTCCCGAGCCAGACCACCCACAGGACATAGAGCAAAGCCCAGAAACCGAACTTCACCCAACGGTTGCGGAAGAATTCCCTCAGGCTCATCGTCAGGACTTATTTCACAGAGTTGATGATCGCCTCGAACGCCTTCGGGTTGTTCATCGCGAGGTCAGCGAGAACCTTGCGGTTGAGCCCGATGTTCTGCTTCGCGATTCTGCCCATAAACTGTGAGTAGGTCATACCGTACTGGCGTGCGGCCGCGTTGATACGCTGAATCCAAAGTGCGCGGAAAGAACGCTTCTTCGCCTTGCGGTCGCGGTAGGCGTAAGTGAGACCTTTCTCGTAGGTGTTTTTGGCTACCGTCCAGACGTTTCTTCTTGACAGGAAGTAGCCGCGCGTTTTTTTGAGAACCTTCTTGCGGCGAGCCCTTGAGGCTACTGAATTTACCGATCTTGGCATAAATCTGATTGTTTTATGGAGGCAGTGTCCGTTCTTTCAGGAGCTTTTATACTGCATTCCAAGTTTGACATAAAATGACTACAGGCCCAGCAAAGCTTTAACCCTCTTCTGGTCTGGCGCTGCGACGAGACCGAAATGGGTCAGATTCCTCTTCTGCTTCTTGGTCTTCTTCGTGAGGATGTGGCTCTTGAAGGCGTGCTTCCTCTTGATTTTTCCCGTTCCGGTAAGCGCGAAACGCTTTTTTGAACCGGAGTTGGTCTTGATTTTCGGCATAATTGAACAATTTAACCGTTAATAATAAATAATATGGTGTCCCCGGGGATATGTTGAAACTCTCCGGAGGATTCACTTCTTCTTCGGAAGAGGGGCGATCATCATAATCATCCTCTTTCCCTCAAGCTTCGGCATCTGCTCTGCGCGGCCGTACTC
>CAVIXF010000195.1:0-4236 GCA_963646585.1 Candidatus Gastranaerophilales bacterium HUM_1
ATTTAAAAACAGATTCACAATGGCTGTTAAAATTCGTCTTCAGCGCCACGGTAAGAAGAATTTCGCATTCTTCCACATTGTTGTGGCTGACACCCGCGCACCTCGCGACGGTCGTTTCATCGAGCAGATCGGCTCCTACAACCCTAACACGAACCCTGCGACAATCGTCCTCGATTTCGACAAGGCTCTCAACTGGGTGAAAGTCGGAGCGGAACTCACGCTCGTCACCCGCAGAATCCTCTCTTACGAAGGAGTGCTTCTCCGCAAGCATCTTGACGGCGGCGTAGCCAAGGGCGCGCTCACCCAGGAGCAGGCTGACGCCAAATTCGAGGCCTGGAAGGCGGCGAAGGACGCGAAGGTCAATAACAAGAAGGAAGGTCTCGCGAAGGCTGCCGACGCAAAGGCGAAGGCCGCAGCGGAGGCTGAAGCAAAAGTAAATCAGGAGCGCGTGGCCGCTCTCGCGAAGAAGGCGCAAGAAGCAGCAGAGGCCGCGAAGGCCGCTGAAGAGGCTAAAGCCGCCGAGGCAGCAGCAGAAGCCGCAGCAGAGACCGCTGAAACTCCTGCGGAGACCACCGAGGCTTAATCCGGACAGGTGTTCCTTTGGAAAACTTGAAAAGAATAGCCAGGGTAAGCAAGTCCGACGGGACGGAGGGAGCTGTCATAATCAGCTTCCTTTCCGCAGACCCGGAGGAATTGGAGATTTCGGAACCGGTGTTCGTCTTTTTCGACGGACTGCCGGTTCCCTTTTTTATTGAAAGTCTCGTCCGCAAGGGCGTTAACAAGGCGGTCATCCGTCTGACCGACATCCGCAGTTTCGCCGACGCGGAGGAGCTTGTCGGGAAAGAGGTCTATGTCGAGGACGGCGACGAATGCGGATATGACGACGACCTGACCGGCTGGACGGTTCTGGTCGCCGGGAATCTTGACGGCGACGGGAAGGATAGACACGGAAGAAAGGGTGAAGGCCTGAAGGAAGACGCTGCGGAGAAGACTGTGACGCTGGGCAAGGTCACGGACTTTCTTGACATTCCCGGCAACCCCTGCATCGAGGTGACTCCCGACGGGGACGGCGGAGCGGCGGCTCCGGGCACGAAAAAAGGAGCGGTGATTGTTCCGCTCCACGAAGATTTGATTGTCTCGGTTGATCCGAAAGCAAGGACAATTACGATGTCCCTCCCAGCCGGACTGTTCTGACATCGCCGCGTTATGACTCCTTGAGGTTGTTGTAGAAGACGGCGACGGAAGTCTGATAGTACGGAATCGTCCAGAGGAAACCGATTCCGAGCGTCGCGAGCGACAGGATGAACCAGCCTATGAAACTGAGCTGCAACCAGAACAGGTTGAATTTCTGACCGGTCATCAGCCTCTGGCTCCTGCGGATGGCCTCCCTTACGGAAAGTTCCGGATTGTCGACGAGTATGTACGGAGTCAGGGCGTAGGAATATGCCTTTATAATGCCCGGGACGACCAACAGCAGCGTCCAGAGACAGGTGAATATGCTGACGAGAATCATTCCCCCGATTGCCCTCCAGTAGATCTTGAATCCGTAGCCGAAGCTGTTGGACAGCACGGACGGGTCAGACCAGACATAGAGCGCGTTGAACGCGTAGTTGAACCCCACCGAAAGCGGGATGACCACGAACACTGTGAGCAGGAAAGACCCGCAGGTCAGCCCCCAGTATGTCGAAGTGAATGCTCCGGGAAGAGCCAGAGCGTCGCCGCACATCGTCTTGTATACGGATTCGGAGCCGGAGGCGACGCACAGAATGATTGAAACCACGAGCGTTCCGAGCACCGCCGGAGCCCAGTTTCCTTTCAACGCCCTCAACGCGGCGTTCTTGAATTCCTGATTGGTTGTCATCATAATTTTGAGTTTAAAGCTTGCAAACTTACATTAATGTTTCCAGTCTGCAAACTTACGCAAAATCCGCCGATTCCGCACCATCCGGACCCGAAATACTCCATTTTCGCATCCGGCTCAAAAAGAAACGGGAGGAATCAAAACGGCTTCTCAAGAGGATACGAAAATATGGGGCTGGTTGAGGAATATTCCTCAACCAGCCCCGCTCACAACAATAATCCACAATTTCAGACAACATCGGCGCCGGAACGCTTACGAAAGTGCTCCGGCACTGTGCAGACTGACATTATTGGAGCTTTTTTGACACCGTCCAGTAGCCGTTGTCTTCGACTGACTGGTAGCCTTCGGCGACATAATTGCTCTGGGTGTCGTTATCCGCAGGATTGAAAGCTTTGAAAGTTCCTCCGTAAACGGTTATCGTTCCAGCGACATAGCCATAAGAGACAGCCGAAGCATAATCAAACAGGCAGTAATTCCAGTAATTCTCCGCTTCTCTATCTTTATCGACCAAGGCGACAGCCTCGAAGTTACCGTTCCAGATGCGTATTATTCCGCCATCGCACGCCCAGCAGGCTCCAGGGCCCTTTCTGTCTTCTGCATCGCAGTAAAATTTGGAGCCGTTGACATCGATTTCACCGCCTTGACAAAGCACACATCCGCCTCCATCGAGAGCCTTTATTTCGGCATCGTTGATGACAGCGGCACCGCCGTCAACCGCAATACAAACATTCGCCCCTTCAAGATAGACGTTCCCGACGGTAAGTTTGCCGGAATACACGCTGAGGATTGCATTGTTGTCCCCGGTAGAGTTTGTCGCGATGAATTTACCGCCCCCGTTGACAGTCAGCTCGCCGGTCCCGTCGACAACGAGCGCACGGCATCCGGTCGGATCGACGGTGCATCCGTTGGTGTTGAGGATGATCTTCTTGTCCTTGATGGTGACCTGGCTTGAAATCTTGATGTCAGCGACAAGAGTGATGGTCGTCTCTTCAGAACCGACGGCATCGACAGCGTCTTTCAGCGTTGCGTAGCCGACATTTCCTATCTTGACCGGAGCGTAGATGTCGTATGATCCGTTCTCGTTCTGACGGCTCACATAACCGGTCTTGATGTATTTTTCGAGCGCAGTGAAAACATCCGAGCTGAGGTTCTCGCATTCGCGGACTTCGATTTCGCCGTGACCCTCCGGGATATTCACCGCGTCCACAGTTCCGTGAATCTCAAGGCCTCCCTGACGGAAGGTGAGTGTCTTCACGGTCTGCCCCTTCCCGATGACGAGCGTGGTCTTTGAAGTGATTGCGTCAAGTTCTTCAATGGTATATTCACCGTCGGTTATGACAACATCTTTGAATTTCACGGTCTTGGTAGGAGCATTGACGACAATCTTGCCAATCTTGGTGTTTTCAGAAATGATGATGTTCACCGTGGCGGCATTGGCGGTATCGTCCGTAGCCATATTGTCACTTACAGTTTCCTCCGTGTAGTCACCCACATAAAGCGTCGTATTCTCATCCGCGTCTGCGGCGACCTCGACGTTGAGTGTTCCGGACTCTTTCACTTTGGTGGTGAGAATGGCCTTTGAAGCGACATCTTCCGGGTTGGCGGCGAATTTCACTTCAATGATGTCCGCGTCTTTGTTCTGCTCTATGAGGGCATTCGCATTCTGGATGCTTTCGGCCGTTATGCTCACGAACTCCTGCACGGTTTCATCCGTGAATTCCGGCTCGACGACGATGGTCTCAATGACTTCCGAGGTGAAGAGGTTGCCGACCACGTTCGTGCGGTAGTTGCCCTGGAGAGGGACTGAGTTCACTTTGAGGGTGTTGATCTCGCTGTCGTCAGTCTTCGCGATTGTGAGCTCCGCGTTGGTGACGGTCTTCTTGTCCTTGCCGACGAGCACATAATTCATCGCGACATAGCCGTATCCTGTGCTCTTCCCTTTCACTTTAAGAAGACTCGCCTCTGAAAGGTTATCCGGATTCGTCATAATCGTCAGGCAGGAGGCGAAGTCGAACGTCGCGTCAACATCTCCGCTGACCGAGCCGTCCTCGAGGTTGAGCACATTCGCAAGGCCGGTGAGCGTCACTTTTGACTTGCTCACAGTGATGCCTGCGGCGCTGGCGGCCTTGATGTCGGCCTGCTCCACTCCGAAGTTGAGCTGCGCGAAAGGACGGTAAAGCTCGACCGTCTCGTTGACCGCGCCGGTGATCGTCTTGGAGGCTATGTACCTGTAGAACGCGTCACGGTTCTCGTCGTTGGAGGTTGCCCCATCGTAGCTGACGGTCACGGTCTTGTCCGTCGCGTTGAGAGTGTAAGGGGATGTCCAGCCGTTCTCCACGGATGACTTGTAGGCCCAGAAGAGGAAGCTGTAGGTC
>CAVIXF010000196.1:0-4235 GCA_963646585.1 Candidatus Gastranaerophilales bacterium HUM_1
TGCGCCCTATCCCTCCGGCCTCCGCTTCGCTGTACTCCGCACGGCGCTTTTGCGCCTTGTTGATTCCCAATCGCTTTGTTTTGTTATATTAATGTTATATATTTGTGAGATTAAATATAACAACATTATGGAAACAGTTGCATTAAACAGGAAACAGACGGCGTTCAGGCTCAGGGCTGATCTGCTTGACAGATTGAGAGTCAAGGCGAAAAAAGAAAACAGGAGCCTCAACAACTATGTGGAGAGCGTTCTTCTGGATGCGGTCTTCGATGAACCCAATGATGAAACTTTGGCCGCGATGAAAGAGACACGGGACCTCACCAAGGTCGATATGTCAAGTTACGAATCGTTCTTAAAGTCACTTGAATGAAAGAGATTGTAGCGTCAGGCAGATTCAGGAAAGACATTAAACGGTTCAAAAGCCGACCCGACACCTTGAAGAAACTGTACGATGTCATAAGCATCCTGTCGAAGGGGGAGAGCCTTCCGGAACACTTTAAGCCGCATATCCTGAGCGGTGAGTACAAAGGATATATGGAGTGTCACGTCGAAAATGACACTCTGCTTATATGGATTGACGAAGACAAGAGTGTGATAAGGCTGGTCAGGTTCGGGTCTCATTCCGAGCTGTTCAGATAGACAATCAAGATTTTTATTTATTTTTGCGGATTGAAATTCAGCAGGCATTCGGCGGGAGGCCGTTCTGTTTTTCATCAGCTTCTTTCAGGTCAGTTGGGGTACATACGAAACTTAGGTCAGTTATGAATTCATTCAGGGGATTTGCGCTCACGGGGCTTGTCGCCGTCATCGTTACGGCGTTTTCGCTCGTGTCTCCGGCGAAGATAGGCGACATTCGGCTCGGCCGCGCCAATCTCTGGCCGGAACTGCTCGAATATGACGACGCGGAAGTCTCCGACGATTTCGTACCGGATTTCGAGAGCCTGTACATCCATCTGGAGACAGTTCCCGAGGAGCTGCCGGTCGAAACCTCCTTCTACTGGGACGCGGACAGCCTCTCGGTCGGACGCGGCTACAGGATCGCCTTTCTCGGCGACTCCTTCATCGAGGGCGACATCCTCGTCGGAGACCTGCGCGAGAAACTGCAGAAGAAGTTCGGCGGCGGCGGAGTCGGGTTCATCCCCTGCGAGCTGCCGTTCGGAGTCTACCGCCACACCGCGAAGGTCAGCGGAAAAGGATGGAAGAAATACGGGATTCTGAAATATAAGTCCGTGCCCGAGAGCCTCCGGGAGGATTTTCTCTTTTCCGGATATATGGCCTGCGGCGGAAAGGGCGCGGAGATGGTCTGGCAGAAGGGACAGGGATTCGGGCATATCGACAGCTGCGACGTCTGCCGCATATTCTTCAAGAACAGCTCGGACTGTTCGCTTCGGGTGGGGCTCGACGGCGGCCGGAGCAGGACATTCGACATAAAGGGGGCTCCGTCGCTGAGACAGATTGTCATCGGAAGCACGGCCGACACGCTGAGCCTGAAAGTGCTGTCCGGAAATGTCGTATGCTACGGCGCGTCGTTCGAGTCCTCGCGGGGCGGGGCGCAGGTCGACAACTTCTCCGTCCGGAGCAACAACGGAGGGGCGCTGTTCCGCAGCAGCGCCCAGCTCAACAGGCAGTTTTCGGAGATGATGGGATATGACGCGGTGGTTCTCCAGTACGGTCTGAACATAATGCAGCCGGACAAGAGCAATTATACGAAATACCAGAAACAGCTTGAGGATATGATCCTGTATGCCAAGGTCTGCTTTCCGGAGAGCGACGTCATCGTTATGGGCGTGACAGACAGGGGGCTGAAACGGGACGGGGACACGACCTACTCGTCAATAAATTCCGCGCCGGCCCTGACAAGGCATCAGAAGGCCGCCGCAGACAGCCAGGGGGCTATGTTCTGGGACAGTTACGGGACGATGGAGAACCTCGGCGGGCTTGAGGCCTTCGTGGAGAAGGGCTGGATAGCCTCCGACAGGGTGCATTTCAAATTCTCCGGAGGCAGGGTTCTGGCCGGCGAGATGTCCCGGCTCTGGGAGGAGCTGATTGAGGAGGACATCAGGGAGAGCCGGAAAGACTCCGTAATCGAGGCCGTGAAGGCCGACAGCTCGCTGTTCGGAGTCGCGGAGAAGACACTGCCCGACAGTCTGGCTCCCGCAGGAGGAGCGAGGAAGGACACCTTGTCGGGAGGCGAGGGCGGTCCGGCGAAAGACGGCGACGGATCAGGGCGAGGCAGGCGCGGGCGCCGGCACAGACGAAATTTCTGACATCGGTATGGACGGAATCTCTGGCATCGGCATTGGTATGAAAGGACTTTCCTGCATAACGGCGGGCGGGCGCGCGGGCATAGACCTGATGACCACAGGTGTTCAGGCGGGCATAGGCTGGATGACATCGGGCGTTCAGGCGGGTATAGACCTGATGGCATCGTGGGTGCACACCGGCATAGACATAATGACTACAGGCGTTCAGACGGGCATAGGCTGGATGATGTCGGGGATGCACGCGGGCATAGATTTGCCGGCGGTCAACCCTCTGTGGGGGGCGCAGCTCGCGGACGCGCTGCTGTACGATCCGGCGGCCCCGCTCCAGATTCCGAGCGCATTTATGCTCGCCGCGCTGCTGCTGTTCTTCGCCGTCCACGGTCTGCTGCACCGCCGCCACGCCGCCCGCAACCTGTTCACGGCCCTGTTCTCGCTCTATCTCTATTACAAGCTGGCCGGAGGCTATGTGCTTCTGCTGCTGTTCATCGCGGCGTCGGATTTTCTCATCGCCAAGGCAATCGGAGGCTGCACGCCGCCGAGGACGGCCGAAAACGGTGTCGCGGCGGCGGGGAACGGGAAGGACTGCGGGGCGGCGGCCGGAAACGGGGGCGCACACCGGAACAAAGCGCTTCTCGCGCTGAACGTGACGCTGAACGTCGCGATTCTCGTGTTCTTCAAGGCGAACGGAGTCTTCGCGGACTTCATCGGAGCGCTCTCGGAGGGGAGCGTTATGTTGCGCCACATCGCCGTGCCGGCCGGGATCTCGTTCTTCTGCTTCCAGTCGATTTCGTACGTCGCGGACACATACCACGGAAAAATCAGCCCGCTGCGGCGGTTCCGGGACTATCTCCTGCTTCTCGCCTTCTTCCCGAAGATGTTCCTCGGCCCGCTTGTCCGCAACTCCGACTTCATCGCGCAGATGCGGCGGGAAGAGGCCACGGTCACCCGCGAAGACTGCGGCGAGGCCACTCGGCTGATTGTCGCCGGACTTCTGAAGTTCTGCGTACTTTCAAAAATGCTCGGCCAGCTCTTCGTCGCGCCGGCGTTCGCGGGCACGCTCGGGGACGACGGATTCACCGCTCTTATGGCGGTGTACGCCTTCACGTTCCAGCTCTACTGCGACTTCTCCGGCTACACGGATCTCGCTTCCGGGATTTCACTGCTCGCCGGATTCCGGCTTCCGCTGAACTTCAGACTCCCCTACCACAGCGCGACCATCACGGAGTTCTGGCGGCGCTGGCACATCTCCCTCTCGTCCTGGCTCCGGGACTATCTCTACATCCCCCTCGGAGGCAACCGCAGGGGCGTTGTCCGGACATACCTCAACCTGCTGCTGACAATGCTGCTCGGAGGCCTGTGGCACGGCGTGGGGGTTATGTTCGTTCTCTGGGGTCTGTGGCACGGCGTACTGCTGTGCCTGCACAAGTTCTGGATGCAGCGCGTGCCCGGAGCCGCGCCGGCGGGGGACGGTCTTCCGCTCTGGAGACGGGCCACAGGGGTCGCCGTGACTTTCAACGCCGTGGCTTTCGGCTGGCTTATGTTCCGAAGCCCGGACTGGGGCGTCTTCACGCAGACGCTGCACGACATTTTCTGCAATTTCACCACGGAGAGCGTCCCTGCGGTTCTCTCCGCCAACGCCCCGGCGTTCATCGCCCTCGCCGCAGCGGTTCTGCTCCACGCGGTCCCGACATCGGCCATCCCGCGTCTTGACCGCGCCTGCGCCGCCGCACGCATCCCCGGACAGGCGATCCTGATAGCCCTCGCCGTCTGGCTCGCGATGCAGTGCGACAGCATCTTCTTCTCCGCCGCGACCTCCGCCCTGCCGATCTACGCCAACTTCTAACTTACTCAAGCTTCGTTCTTGCGATCGCCCGAAGCCAGGTCTTATTTCCAAGCCCGGTCAGCAGGATTTCCCAGTCCGGTCAATCCTCCTTCTCGCCGTAAGCAAGGTCGCCCGCGTCGCCGAGACCC
>CAVIXF010000197.1:0-2039 GCA_963646585.1 Candidatus Gastranaerophilales bacterium HUM_1
CGAAAAAAGTTCAGAAAAGAACGAAAAAAGTTCAGAAAAGACTCTCGGAGTCCGGGCGGGAAAGATTCTGGAAATACTCCGCGAGATGCCGGAGATAACGACTTTGGAAATCGCCGCCAAGGAAGGAATCACGCCGAGGGCGGTCAGCAAGCAGCTCAGGAACCTTGCCGGCGCCGGGATTGTCAGGAGAGTCGGCGGAAGGAAGAACGGATATTGGGAAATTGTTGAAAAACAGACAGAAAGACAGTGATATGAATAATCTTAAACCTATAGTTGACGAGTCGAGGGCGAAGGTATATATCGAAACCTACGGATGCCAGATGAACGTGAACGACAGCGAGGTTATACTCTCGATTCTTCAGGAGAACGGATATGCCCTGACGGAGGATATTGACAGGGCGGACGTGATTCTGGCGAACACCTGTTCGATCAGGGACAACGCGGAGCAGAGGATATGGGGCCGGATCGAACAGTTCCGGCTTCAGAAGAAGAGGAATCCGCAGGTGGTCATCGGGATTGTCGGGTGTATGGCGGAGCGGCTGAAGGACAAGCTGCTGGAGAAGGTGGACCTTGTCGCCGGGCCTGACGCGTACAGAAGCCTGCCGGCATTGTTGAGGGACATACGCCCGGATTCGCCGCAGATCAATGTGCTCCTCTCACGAGAGGAGACCTATGCGGACATATCCCCGGTGCGGCTCGACAGGAACGGGGTGTCGGCCTACATCTCGATTATGAGGGGCTGCAACAATGTATGCTCCTACTGCGTCGTGCCATATACCCGGGGTGCGGAGCGCAGCCGCGACCCGTACTCCATCGTGCGGGAGGCGCGGGAGCTTTTCGAGAACGGCTACAGGGAGGTGAACCTGCTGGGGCAGAACGTGGATTCCTATTTATGGAAGGAATGCCGGGAGGAGCCTGCCGGCGGGGAGTCCGTAAACTTCGCGAGGCTGCTTGAGATGGTCGCCGACATAAGCCCGGAACTGCGCGTCCGATTCTCGACTTCGCATCCGAAGGACATCAGCGACGAGGTCATCCGCACCATCGCCTCACGCGAGAACATCTGCCGCCACATCCATCTTCCGGTGCAGAGCGGTTCGAGCCGGATTCTGGAGAAGATGAGACGGAAATATGACAGGGAATGGTATCTGGAGCGGGTGGCGAAGATCCGGGAGATTATGCCGGACTGCGGGCTCTCGACGGACGTGATCGCCGGTTTCTGCAGCGAGACAGAGGATGACCACAGGGACACGCTCTCGCTGTTCGAGCAGGTGTGCTTCGACTCGGCGTTTATGTTCCAGTACTCGGAGCGCCCGGGGACGCTCGCCTCAAGGCATTACCCGGACGATGTTCCGCCGGAGGTCAAGACCGCGAGACTGAACGAAATCATCGCGCTCCAGACCCGGATGAGCCTCAAAAGCAACCGCAGGGACATCGGCAAGACCTTCCGCGTGCTCGTCGAAGGCCCGTCCAAGCGCAACGCGGACGACCTCTGCGGGCGTGCGGGCAACAACAAGATGTGCGTGTTCCCGTCAACGGCCACGGAGCGCGAGGCTCAGGGTCTCGCGCCGCTCAAGGCGGGCGACTATGTGAACGTGGAGGTCACCGACTGCACCTCAGCCACCTTGATTTGCAAGATAATCTGATATGAAAGACTACATCCTTTCCCTCGACCAGGGGACGAGCAGTTCGAGGGCGATTGTTTTTGACGGCGGGGGCAATGTCGTCAGCTCGGCGCAGAAGGAGTTCACCCAGCATTTCCCGCAGCCGGGACTGGTGGAGCACGACCCGGAGGAGATCTGGGCGGGTGTGGTCGAGGTCGCCGAGGAGGCCGTCCGGAAGGCCGCCATAAAAAACCGCATCGCCGGCATAGGCATCACCAACCAGCGCGAGACCACGGTCGTCTGGGACGCGGAGACCGGGAAGCCGGTGTGCAACGCGATAGTGTGGCAGGACCGCCGCTGCGCGGACTACTGCGACTTCCTCAAGAGCGAGGGGCTCACGCACCGCATAAGACCGCAGACGGGGCCGATCACAGACGC
>CAVIXF010000197.1:2049-4210 GCA_963646585.1 Candidatus Gastranaerophilales bacterium HUM_1
GCTCACGCACCGCATAAGGCAGAAGACGGGGCTGATCATAGACGCGTACTTCAGCGCGACGAAAATCCGCTGGATTCTGAACAATGTCCCCGGGGCGCGTGAACTCGCCGACCGGGGGAGGCTCCGTTTCGGAACCATAGACTCGTGGCTCGTGTGGAAACTCACCGGCGGCCGGGCTCATATCACCGACATCTCCAACGCCTCCCGCACGATGCTCTTCAACATCCGCGAACTCGAATGGGACGACGAACTCCTCGAAATCTTCGGAATCCCCCGCTCGATGCTGCCGGAAGTGCGTTCGAGCAGCGAGATTTACGGATATGCCACTGCGCTGCCCGGTCTGGAGAACGTCCCGGTCTGCGGAATCGCCGGCGACCAGCAGGCCGCGCTGTTCGGCCAGATGTGCACCGAGGAGGGCAGCGTCAAGAACACCTACGGGACCGGCTGCTTCCTCCTGATGAATACGGGGAGCAAGATCATAGAGTCCGAGAACAACCTGCTCACGACGGTGGCGTGGAAGATCGGAGACCGCGTCGATTACGCCCTCGAAGGCAGCGTCTTCACGGCCGGCTGCGCCGTGCAGTGGCTGCGCGACGGGCTCGGAATCATCCGCTCGTCGTCCGAGGTGGAGGCTCTCGCCGGAAGCGTCCCTGACAACGGCGGAGTGTATTTCGTCCCGGCTCTGACCGGGCTCGGAGCGCCTTACTGGGACTCACACGCACAGGGGGCGATATACGGCCTCACCCGGGGCACTTCCGCCGGGCACATAGCCCGAGCCACGCTTGAGGGGATCACATTCCAGGTTCTTGACATAGTCCGCGCAATGGAGCGGGACTCCGGATGCCCTCTCAAGGAGCTGAAGGCGGACGGAGGGGCGAGCCGCAACGACCTGCTGATGCAGTTCCAGGCCGACATCCTCGAAGCCGAGGTGGTGCGCCCGGCCGTGACGGAGACCACCGCGCTCGGAGCCGCATCCCTCGCCGGGCTCGCCTGCGGGCTGTGGCGCGACATCGAGGACATACGCAGCCGCCGGGGCGCGGAGCGCAGATTCCGCCCGTCGCTCCCAGGCGAAGACGTCCTCAGACTGAAGTACGACTGGGCAGAGGCGGTGCGCAGGACGCTTTCGGAAGCCGTTTTGAAATAAATCATTTTATATCAACAGAATATGAAAAACTTAATCATCACGCTCGCCATCGCGGCGACATTCGCGGCCGCAGGCTCTTTCGCGGCTTCGGCGCAGACCGTTTCGCCGTCCGGCAACCAACAGGCCGTTTCACCGTCCGGCAAGCTCACGGGCGAGTCGACGGCCTCCACGGTCAGGAGAAAAGGCAGGGTTCTTCTCGCGGACGGCAGGAAACTGACCGGAATCGAAACACTTGAGTATGTCTCGGCGCATTGCGGCCCGGAGTACGCCAGAAGCTGGAACGCGGGAGCTAATCTTTACGGCGCGGGCACGGGTCTTCTCATCAGCTCGGCCGTGACTCTTCCCGCCGGCGTCGTAGTCTCGGCAATCGGAGCCGCTCACATTGTGGGAGGCGCTGTGGGCGGAAGCCTCGGCGCGGCGATAAGCGGAAGCCTCGGAGGCGACACGGGAATCGACCCGGAAGCGCGTAAGACGATAAACACAGGAGCCGCGCTGCTCTGGGGCGGTGTGGCGCTCCTCGCCATAGGAACGTCCACCGTCATCGCCGGCGCGGTCTGCGTCCCGATCGGCAAGTCAAAGATGAACAATGTGGTGAACCGCTGCAACGCCGCCGGCCGCGAAGTCACGATGAACTTCGGCCCCTGCCCGCACGGCCTCGGCGTGACCCTGAACTTCTGACAAATTATCATCTTATGATTATCACTTTATGATTATCATAAGATGATAATTTGTATATTTGCAGAAATTAAGCAACACTATGAACCCTTTCGTTACGACTGGATATGCCGGAGCGGAGTATTTCTGCGACAGGGTCGAGGAAACGAAAGCCCTGACCGAGCTGCTCTGCAACGGCAACAATGTGGCACTGATGTCGCCACGGAGGTATGGCAAGACAGACCTGATACGGCATTGCTTCGCGCAGAAGGAGATTGCCGGGCGGTACGACACCTTCATAATTGACATCTATTCGACGAAGTCGCTCTCCGAGATGACCGACCGGATGGGGAAGTCCATACT
>CAVIXF010000198.1:0-4188 GCA_963646585.1 Candidatus Gastranaerophilales bacterium HUM_1
AGGTTGAAGAGAGAGATAAGTCACGAGTGTTAAATAAGTTAGAATACTTGAGAAATGTAAATTTTTGTATATTTGCAGCCGCGCTTGCGGTTCAAGACGGAAACAGGCACTGACACCCCGGCGACATAAATTTGACTGGCACAATATCATTGAAGACACTATATAATATGATGACACTATTTATGAAAAGAAACAGAATCTTCTGCACGGCGGCGCTCCTGCTCTCCGCCCTGCTCCCTTCCGTCGCGAACGCCGACAGCTCAGTCCCACGCCCGGAATATCCGCGTCCACAGTTCGAACGCGCCGACTGGGTCAATCTCAACGGCGAATGGACCTACTCCATAGACAATGTCGCCTCCGGATACGAAAAAGGATTCTCCGAGTCGGGCGGATTCGACGGGAAGATTCTCGTGCCGTTCTCTCCCGAGAGCAGGCTTTCCGGAGTCGGACACACCGACTTCATCGAGGGGATATGGTATCACAGGAACATCACCGTGCCTTCGGAGTGGGAGGGGAGGAACATACTTCTCAACTTCGGGGCTGTGTATTATAAGTCAGAGATTTACATCGACGGCAGGCTCGCCGGGCGGCATTTCGGCGGCACGAGCTCCTTCTCCGTCGACATAACGCGCTTCGTCAAGGCGGGGCAGACCCACAGCCTCGTCGTATATGCGACCAGCGACCTCCGCAGCGGCAGGCAGCCGGCCGGGAAGCAGTCGCTCCAGCTCAAGTCCAAGACCTGCAACTACACGCGCACGACCGGAATCTGGCAGACCGTGTGGATGGAGCCGGTCAGCGGGAACGGTCTGAAGCAGGTCCAAATCGACACCGACATAGACCAGGGCCAGGTCGTCGTGAGACCGCTCTTCTTCAGGGAGGGGAGGGCGACTCTGAAAGTCACGGTCACTGACCCGGCAGCTCCGAAAAAGCCGGTGGCGCAGAAGACCGTCACCGCCGCGAACAATTCGGTGGTCGTGCTTCCGATGAAGAAGTTCAGGACCTGGAGCCCGGAGGATCCGTTCCTCTATGATGTGAAATATCAGGTGATTGACGCTGACGGGAAGGTGACTGACGAGGTCTGCTCCTATCTCGGGATGCGCAAGGTTCATCTTGAGGGCAACAAGATATATCTCAACAACAGCCCCCGCTACCAGAGGCTCGTCCTCGACCAGGGCTACTATCCGGACAGCCAGTGGACCGCGCCGTCCGACGAGGCTCTCCGCCGTGACATCGAACTCTCGATGAAGGCCGGATTCAACGGCGCGAGACTGCACCAGAAGGTGTTCGAGGAGCGTTTCCACTACTGGGCCGACAGGCTCGGCTACCTCACCTGGGGCGAGAGTTCAAGCTGGGGGATGGACACCAACCAGCCGGAGACCGCGAGGAATTTCATCACGGAGTGGGGCGAAATCATAGTCCGCGACCGCAACCATCCTTCAATCATCGTCTGGACTCCGACCAACGAGGAATGGGCTCCGGACAACATCCAGTTCCCTCGTTTTATGGAGGATGTCTATGCGCTCACCAAGCAGCTCGACCCAACGAGGCCTGTCAGCGCGGCCAGCGGCGGCATTCTCGTCCGCACCGACATCTGGACCGGACACGGCTACGAGCAGAATCCGGAGAAGTTCCGCGAGGTCGTATGGAATGACGGCAAGCTCTTCACCTACAGGAACCGTCACAGGAACGGCGGACTTTTCACGAAGAACTACGGATTCAACTGCGAGGCCGTCGCCGGGACCTGGGAATATCCGGAATATGACGGACAGATGCCTTATGTCTTCGACGAATACGGCGGAATCAAGTGGACGGACGAGGAGGATATGAAGGCTGCTGCGAACAATAAGGGCGTGTCCTGGGGCTACGGCAGCTCCCCGCGCTCTCTGGAGGAGTTCTACACCCGTCTGGAGGGGCTCACGGACGTGCTTCTCTCGCTTTCCGACTACATCTGCGGCTACTGCTACACCCAGCTCACCGACGTCGAGCAGGAGCAGAACGGAATCTACTACTACAGCCGGGGCGAGAAATTCGATATGTCGAGAATCCACGCGATATTCTCCAAAGTTCCGGAAAATTATAAATAATCATATATCATTATGTTAAAGGTAAATATGGGAGGCTGCGGCTCCTTTGTAAACGACGCAGAAGTTAAGGAATATACGAAGAAGGCCGCCGAGGCTCTCAAGGTTCTCGAAGACGAAACGGGCGCGGGGAACGACTTCCTCGGATGGAAGCACCTCCCTTCGCAGACGCCGGAATCGCTCATCGCCGAGTGCGAGGCGATCCGTGACGACTGGAAAGCGAAGGGTGTCGACCTCGTCGTCGTGATCGGAATCGGAGGCTCATACCTCGGCGCGAAATGCGCTCTTGAGGCTCTCTCCCACTCTTTCGCGAAACAGCTCGCGCACAAGGGCGGCGCTCCTGAAATCGTGTTCGCAGGGAACAACCTCTCCGAGGAATATGTATCCGAGCTTATGGATCTCGTCTCCGAGCGCAATGTCGCCACCGTCGTGATCTCCAAGTCCGGCACGACCACCGAGCCTGCCGTGGCGTTCCGCATAATCAAGCAGTACATCGAGGGCAAGTACGGCGTCGCCGAGGCGGCGCAGCGCATCGTGGCCGTCACCGACGCTCACAGGGGCGCGCTCAAGTCGCTCTCGACGCAAGAGGGCTACAGGACGTTCGTCATCGAGGACAATGTCGGAGGCCGTTTCTCCGTGCTCACTCCGGTGGGTCTTCTCCCTATCGTGCTCGCCGGATTCGACGTTCGCAAAATGCTTGAGGGGGCGGCCGCTATGGAGAAGGCCTGCGCCGTTCCTTCGGAGGAGAACCCGGCCCTCCAGTACGCCGCGATGAGGAATCTTCTCCACTCCAAGCACGGCAAGGCGGTCGAGATTCTCGTCTCCTACAATCCGAAGCTCCAGTATCTCGGAGAATGGTGGAAGCAACTCTACGGTGAGTCCGAGGGCAAGGACGGCAAGGGAATATTCCCTGCGTCGGTAAGTTTCACCACCGACCTCCACTCGATGGGACAGTACATCCAGGACGGAGTGCGTATGCTTATGGAGACCGTCATCACCGTCGAAAAGTCGCAGCGCAGCGTCGTCATTGAAAGCGACCCGCAGAACCTCGACGGGCTGAACTTCCTCGCGGGCAAGCACGTGGAGGAGTGCAACGCGATGGCTGAACTCGGCACGAAGCTCGCCCACATCGACGGCGGCGTGCCTCAGCTGGGCGTGAGCATCGAGAAGATTGACGAGTACAACCTCGGCGAGATTTTCTATTTCTTCGAGAAGGCCTGCGGAATCTCCGCCTACATCCTCGGCGTGAATCCGTTCAACCAGCCGGGCGTGGAGGCCTACAAGAAGAATATGTTCGCGCTGCTGAACAAGCCGGGGTATGAGGCACAGGGCGAGGCTCTGAGAAAGAGGATTTGACGGATTTAATAAAAGGCGATCTGCTTCGTTGCACGGTTTGTCAAAATCCTCACAACCGAAAGGTTGCTGCGGTATTTGACCGCACCGTGCGCCTTGCATCTCATCCTTTTATTGAAATCCTGCATCTCTGCTGTCCGGTTCAGGCGTTCAGGGTGTGTAATGCTGTCGCTTGTGAAATGGAAAATTTAAGTTTCGCAAGCGCGAAACTGGCAAGGGCTTCTGCCCGTCGGCCGTAAGGCCGTGAAAATCCCCCTTACAGGGGGTGTAGGGGGTTGAGATGAAAAAATGGTGCGTGGGATGAAGAATAAAGAGATGAGGGTAGAGATCCTGAACATTGATTATTAGGGCTACATACGCAACTTGATATGGAAAAGAAACAGTTATATCCGTTGAAGTTCATCCCCATCGCGTCTCGGCGCGTGTGGGGAGGGAACTCTCTGATCAAAGTTCTCGGAAAAGACTTCGTCGAGGCTGACGAGGCGGGGAACGAGGTTCATCTGACCGAGAACGACCTCATCGGGGAGAGCTGGGAGCTTGCCGATATGGGCGAGCAGGACTCTCTCGTGAGCGAGGGCTGGCTCGCCGGCAACTCGATAGGCGAGATAATGGAGACCTACCTCGACAGGATCACCGGCGACGCCGCCTACGCGTGGTTCGGCCGCCAGTTCCCGCTGCTGATAAAGTTCCTCGACATCCACCAGAAGCTCTCCGTGCAGGTTCACCCGGACGACAAGGTCGCCGAGCAGCGCTA
>CAVIXF010000199.1:0-4185 GCA_963646585.1 Candidatus Gastranaerophilales bacterium HUM_1
TCGAAGCAGGCTCGCGACAAGCATCGCGGCAGACCCGGAAAGCAGAAAGAAGTGACGCTGGAGAGTTAATTGTACAAAAAATTGCAAAACTCACGAAGGTTAAGGGAAATTCCCAAGATTTTCAATGCAAAATTCCCAAGATTTTCAATGGATGATTCCCAATATTTTCAATTTTCACCTTCCGTTCCATCATCCGGGAATATTTTTCCGAATATTTCCGACGTCGCCCGTTTCGAGAAAACGCCGAAAACGCTAAATTTGTAGGGTTTCGCACGGAGCGGAACACGGTCTCGGCTCCGCTCCCGGCTCGCCGCAACGGTTTACATATCATCATATGGCAAGAAAATTACTCGCATCCCTCATTCTGACAGCATTTTCCGTCGCGGCCTCCGCGCAGATGCGCTTCGACTATGACGTCAACTTCGATTTCCGCTTCGACAACCGGGAATATGACACCCACAGCGGCTTCCAGCCTTCGATGACCCTGTTCGGAGCGCGTCTCGCCCCGTCGGTCGGGTTCAGCGCGAAGCTCGGGAAGACCGCCCACAGGCTTATGGCGGGAGTCGACGCGCTGAAGGAGTTCGGGACGGAGGACAATGAGATTCGGTGCAATCTGATGTTCTGGTATCAGTTCGGGATGAACTTCGGCAAGACGGACTTCCGGATCGCCGCCGGCCTGCTCCCGAGAAGCTTCTCCAAAGGCGACTGGTCTCCGCTATTCTTCTCCGACCGCCTGAAATTCTACGACAACCGTTTCGAGGGCATAATCTTCAGCTGGGAGCGTCCGAAGTCGTACTTTGAACTCGGCTGCGACTGGCTCGGGGTACAGAATGGCACGCGGCGCGAGGAGTTTATGATATTCACTTCCGGGAAATGGCACCCCGTCAAGTGGCTGAAAGCCGGCTGGGACGCGTATATGCTGCACTACGCCTGCTCCGAGGTCGTCAGGCAGGTCAATGACAACTTCCTCGCCGAGCCATACGTCACCTTCGACTTCGCGCCGCTCGCCGGCATTCAGGAACTCTCGCTCAAGAGCGGCTGGATTCAGGCTCTGCAACGCGACCGCGACAACATCGGGCACTATGTCGCACCGTACGCCGGGGAGTTCATCGCCACGGTTCAGCACTGGGGCGCGGGCGTGAGGAACAGCTTCGTCATAGGAAAGAACCTGATGCCGTACAGCCGCCACATCGACGCGGCCGGCGTCTCCTACGGCGACGGGAATTTCTACAAGGGCGACCCGTTCTACGAACTCATAGACCCCCGTTTGGAAGAATGGCGGGATGTCGGCGACGGGACGACGGCGGAGATTCAGAGCGGCCTGTACGACCGTCTGGAAATCTACTACGCCCCGAAGATATGCGACGGTCTCCACGTCCGGGCCTCGCTTTTCTTCCATTTCCACAAGGGCGGCTATTCCGGAACGAACCAGACGGTCTCGCTCGTCTTCGACCTGAACGAGCTGATGCGGGCTCTGCCGAAGCGGGACTCCCGGCGGCACAGTAAATGATGCGACTCCGACAACGATAATGAATACGATATGAAACTGACGACGACTGTGGAATTTCCCGGAAGCGGAGTGAAGGTCTCCTGCGGGGACAGGATTATGAGTCTGGGGAGCTGCTTCGCGGACAACATCGGCGGGAAACTGCTTGAAAGGGGCTTCGACATCTGTATGAACCCGTTCGGGACGCTCTATAACCCCCGTTCAATCGCGGACAGCGTGGCGCGGCTCGACAGCGGGGAGCATTTCACGGAGCGGGACTGCGTCCGGATGGGCAGCGGAAGCGCGAAATGGTGCTCCTTCCACCATCACACACTCGCCGCCAAGGACAGCCCGGAGGAGTTCCTCGCGGCCGCGAACGAGGCGCTCGACCGTGCCTCCGCGTTCTGGAAGAGCTGCGGAAAGGTTCTGGTGACGCTCGGAACGTCCTGGTGCTACCGCTTCGTCGGCGGGCCGGAAAGTTTCTCCACGGGGGCGGGCGTAGGCTGCGGCTGCCGGGATGAAATTGATGGAGGCGGAATCGGGAAGGGCTGCCGAGACGGGGCTGAAGACGGCGGCGTCGAAGGCCGCAGAGGGGCCGATGGCGGGTTCGTCGTCGCCAACTGCCTGAAACGGGACGCGAAGGAGTTCGTCCGGGAGTTCATCTCGGCGGCGGAGACTGCGGACATCATCGGGAACATCGTCCGGAGCCACCCGGACAAGCAGTTCATCTTCACCGTCAGCCCCATACGCCACTTCAAGGACGGGGCGCACGGCAACCAGCTCAGCAAGGCGAATCTGCTGACAGGCCTCGACGCCGCCCTCCGGAACATCTCCGGGACACGCTGCGCCTACTTCCCCGCCTATGAGATTATGCTCGACGAACTTCGCGACTACCGCTTCTACGCCGAGGATATGATTCATCCTTCAGCGCAGGCCGTGAACTATATTTTCGAGAGATTCGTTGAATGGGCGCTGCCTGCGGACGAGACCGAGGAGTTCAGGAGACGGGACAAGGCATTCCGCCAGTCCAAGCATATTTCACGCTGATTGCAGACGGGGCGGATTGCCGCGTTATGCTCCTCGATGAAATCCTCACAACTACGAGGTTGCTGCGTTTTCATTTTCGTCGCAAGCCTTGCACTTTGCCCCGTCTGCAATCAGTGCCCGCGACAAGGCGATACTTCGTGAATATCCTGCATCTGAGCAAGCATTAGAAAATAAGAAATTCCGGAGGTGAGTGAGCTGCGACGAAATCGGCCGGTTTCTTTCCCATTTGCCGGATAATCGCTATCTTTGTCACCGGTACAACAATGATTGACGATGGCTACGCGCCCATACGACGAAAAGGATATTCTCTCAATATTCGACTATAGCAAGCATTTGGTTCACAGATGTTTGAGGGATTTTACGCCCGGCGCTGAAGAATATGCCGGAAAGGGAGGGCTCGGGCAGCTTGTCGAGGAGCTTTATTTCCGCTACGATGTGAACAGCCGGCAGGAGGCCGACTTCGCGTCCGTCAATGTCGAGTTGAAATGCACTCCGCTGAAAGAATCGGCTGCGGGCGAGCTTCTCGTGAAGGAGCGGCTTGTGTGCAGTCTGATAAACTATTCGGAGGATTGGAACAAATCCTTTGAAGAATCGCATTTCTACCGGAAATGCCTTGTGATGCTGATTCTGTTCTACCTGCACCGCAAGGACGTGCCTAAGTGCGACCTGGAGTTTCTTTTTTCCGTCCTGTGGAGGATTCCTGAGAAAGACCTGCTGATTATCAGACAGGATTATGAGACGATAATAGCAAAGATCCGCAGCGGACAGGCTCACACATTGTCTGAAGGAGACACGATGTATCTCGGAGCCTGCCGCAAGGGTCGTAAGGGCGACACGCTGATGGTTCAGCACAACAGTCCGGTCGAAGCGCCGCGCCGGGCGTGGAGTCTCAAGACTGCGTATATGCGGGTGCTGCTGGACGAGGTGAAAAAGAACAGCCGTGACGGCGCATACTGCAATTTCGATGTCCGGAAGTCCGGTCTTGAACAGCTTTTTTCAGTCGAAGAGCTGAAGAGGGGAACCGTCGAAACCATACTTGAGGACCGCTTTGTCCCGTATTACGGGAAAACATACGGCGAGATGAGCGCGGCGCTCGGGATAAACCCGATTCTCTCGAAGTCCAAATATTTCATCCTCGCCAACCGGATAGCCGGGAATGCGTCTGTGGGCAATGTGAACCGGAGCGAGGAGTTCATCAAGTCCGGGCTGACGATGAAGACAGTACGTGTCGGACGGAACGGGGTTGTTAAGGAGAGTATGTCTTTTGAGAATATTGACTATCAGGAAGTTTATGACTGCGGAGAGTGGACGGATTCGCGACTGTATGAACTGTTCACGAACCGCTTTCTCTTTGTCATATATCGTGAGACCGACGGATGTCTGACTCTCCCGGACGGGAAGCGTGAACCCGAATACAGACTTGAAAAAGTCGCGTTCTGGACGATGCCCCAGAATGACCTGAATACCGCTCGGGAATATTGGGAGAATATAAGGAAATGCGTGACGGACAATAATATAGACTTACAGCATTTCTGGAGTCTCGGAGATGACAGATGCTTCCACGTGCGTCCGAAGGCCCGTGTGGCTGAAGATATGGCCCGGAATCCTAACGGCGGGGAAGTGAAGAAATATTGTTATTGGTTCAACGCCGC
>CAVIXF010000200.1:0-3093 GCA_963646585.1 Candidatus Gastranaerophilales bacterium HUM_1
TCACCTGCCCGAAAGCCGCGAGGCCCGCCACAGACCCGAGCACGGCTGTAAGTATTAACTTTTTCATATATCTGTTTAAATTTAAGTTTCTCAAGTATTCCAATTTAATGTTTGCAGTCAGTCGTGCGCCTCGTCGGACTTGACCGCTGCGGCGGACGCTTTCTGCGCCTTCACGATCTTGACCCTGTTCCAGGCCACGAGCGCGCCGGTGCAGAGGACGAGAACCACGATTCCGATCCATTTGCAGCTGTGCGTAAGGTGGAAGATCACCCAGGCGAGAGGGCTGGACGCGAAGTCCAGAGAACCGCCCTGGAAGCCTTCCGGAATCGCCACCGCCGCATCGCCCGTCTGCGCGTACACATCCTGTGCCGCGAGGGTGAAATACGGAGCGAGGTCAGTCACGAAATAAAGCCCGATCAGCACGACAACAAGGCCTATGATGAAGGTCTTCACCACATTGCCCTTGGTAATCGGCAGAACCATAGGGAAGAGGTAGAACATCCCGGCGAGCGACGCGAGCGGAAGGAACTCATTGCCCGGAAGCACGACCGCGAGAACCAGCGTGACCGGGATGAGGAGCAGGGACACCACGAGCGTGGTCGGATGCCCGATGACAAGCGCCGGGCTCATTCCGATGTTGACGCCGGACGCGCCCTTGAACTTGCGGTCAATCAGGCTCTTGGTCGCCTCCGAAATCGGCTTCAGGCCCTCGATGAACAGAGAGGTGATTCGCGGGATCAGCTCCATCACCGCCCCGATCTTGATGCCGAGACCGAGGATGTAAGGAATCCTGTCGACCATCTCGCTCCAGCTCTGGCAGGAGAGGCAGCCTATGATGATTCCGATGATGACCCCGAGGAAGAGAGGCTCGCCGAAAAGTCCGAACTTCTTCTTCATCCCCTCCGCGTCTATGTTCACCTTGTCGAATCCCGGAATCTTGTCCAGCCCGGCGTTGATCGCCTCGGCGAAAGGCACGAATCCCTGACAGAACGGCTGCGGGATGGATATCCCCTCCATACCCTCATAGAACCCCTGGAACTTCGACGCGGTGCGGTCGGCGAGCACGAGGGTTATTATGTAGCAGACGATTGCGGCGAAGAAGCCCCAGAGGATGCTGTCCATCGCGAAATAGACGACCGCGCCGATGAAGGCGAAGTGCCAGTAGTTCCAGAGGTCGATGTTCACCGTCCTCGTGGTCTTGGTGAGCAGCATCAGCAGATTGACGCCGAGGCAGACGGGGATGATGAGAGCCCCCACCGCCGTATTGTACGCCACCGAAGCTGCGGCCGGCCAGCCCATATCGAAGACCTTGAGCTGGAGGCCGTAGATTTCCACGACCTTGGAAAGCGCAGGCCCGAGAGCGCTGGTGAGAAGCCCCGTGACGACCGACAGCCCCACGAAGCCGACTCCCACGAGCAGACCGCTCTTGAGAGCCTTGCCGGGCTTGATTCCGATGCAGATGCCGAGGATGGTGAATATCACCGGCATCATCACGGCCGCCCCCAGCCCGATTATATATCCGAAAACTTTTTCCATAAAAAATATATATGCCCGAAAATATATGTCCGGGAATGGAATATTCACTTATCTCCTTATAGCTCAACAAACTGTCCGGAAGCCGTCCTCTATTCCACAGGTGACTCCCCGGCTTCGATGTGGCGGCGGCGCACGAGGGTTTCAAGCAGGTAGTAGTCGGCGTAGTTGAGAGGGACGTCGATGCTGCTGCCGTGAGGAATGCTCCCTACGGAATGCTGGAGGATGAAACCGCCGTTCGTCCCGAGAGCCGCACGGTAAGGGGCCGCGCTGAGGGACTTCACGATCTTGTCCGCAGTCTTGAGATATTCGTCATTCTTCGTGTACTGCCAGAGCTCGCAGAGGGCGGAGGCCATAATCGCGGCCGAAGACACGTCCCTCTGATTGACGTAAGGGGCGTACTGTGGCTTCTCCGCGCCGTATTTTGCGGCGTCATAGTCCCAGAGGGGAACGAAGTCCTCGGGCATATCCGGCTCCGTGATGAGGAAGTGCGCGATGTTCTCCGCCTGCGCGAGGTAGCGCGGGTCCTTGGTGAAACGGTAGGTCAGGGTGTAGCCGTAGAGCGCCCAGGACTGGCCTCTCGCCCAGCGGGACTCGTTGTCCGCACCCTGCGCGGTCTCCCTGCTGCGCACCGCGCCCGTCTCCGGGTCGTAGTCGACCACGTGGTAGGTGCTGTAGTCGCTGCGGAAGTGGTTCTCAATCGTCTTGTCGGCGTGGCTTATGGCGATTTCACGGAAAGAAGGGTCGCCGGTGATCTCGCTCGCACGGAAAAGCAGTTCGAGATTCATCATATTGTCGATGATGACAGGGCATTTCCACCCCCTCTCCTTCTGCCATCCCCCGTCGGCGTTCCAGGACTGGATGATTCCCGCCTTCGGACGGAAACGGGTGGCGAGGGACCTGGCGGTGTTCACGACGACCGTGTCATATCCGGGGATATTCTTGAGTCTCAAACCGTTGCCGTAGCTGTCGTAAATCATGAATCCCACGTCGTGGTGGCTCGTCAGATACTGGATCCGGTGCAGTGCTTCGGTCTGTTTCTGAGCGTGGACAGCATATTCCTCATTGCCGGTGAGTTCGTACATATACCAGAGAGTCCCGGCGAAGAAGCCGCTGACCCAGTCGCAGTCCGGTACGAACACGATTTCGCCGTCCTTGTAAGTGGACGGGAATTTCACCGCACCGCCCTCTTCGGAGGCGCTGATGAGCGGAGCGAGCTGCTTCCCGGCGAAATCGACGTTGTCATTGACGAGGCCGGTCACAGAGGTGCAGGAGATCACTGCGAGTGACAGGGCCATAGCGGGGATGAGTTTCTTGATCATAGTATTGGATTTTTGAGTTATTTCCGAAGCCATTATGACGGCGGCACGGCGCGCTCCGGCCGCGAGATGCAAAAGTACTCATTTTTTCTTATATTCCGTGTGCGTGCACGGAATTTTTGATTTTCTCTAATTTTCAGGAGACGGCAATCTTCAGAAGATGACGACTTCTGATGTTTCCCGGACGGGACGCCGCCTGCGCGGCATCAGTATTGCAGGGCTGCGGCGGCTTCCGGTGAAA
>CAVIXF010000200.1:3124-4083 GCA_963646585.1 Candidatus Gastranaerophilales bacterium HUM_1
TATAAGAGGAGGCATTCCAAAACAACTTACAGATGAACATTTCAGGCAAACTTTTCATATTCGACCTCGACGGCACGCTGATCGACTCCGTCGCCGACCTCTGCGAGGCAGGGAACCACACTCTCGCCCTTCACGGCTATCAGATACATCCTCTGAAATCATATTACGGCTTTGTGGGGAACGGTATAGGAAAGCTCGTCGAGAGGGCGCTGCCGGAGGGAGAGAAGGACAAGGCGGAGTCCCTGCTGGACGATTTCCGCGCCTATTACGACCTTCACCTCTGCGACCACACTCTCCCCTATCCGGGCATCCCGGAACTCCTGGAACACATCCAGGGCGCGGGAGCGAAAATCGCAGTCGCGTCGAACAAGTACCAGGCGGCGACGGAAAGGCTCGTCGGAAAGCTTTTCCCGCAGATCCGTTTCTGCTCCATACACGGGCAGAGGGACGGCGTCGCAAGGAAACCGGATCCTGAGGTGGTCTATGAGATTGTCGCCGAGGCCGGAGCGAGGCTCGAAGACGTAATATATGTCGGAGATTCGGACATAGATATGAAAACGGCCCTGAACGCCGGTGTGAAAGCTATCGGAGTCACCTACGGCTTCTGCCCGGCCGAAAAGGTCGCCGCGTTCTCCCCCTGGAGGACAGCCGCCTCGCCCGCCGGGGTTCTGGAGATTGTGCGGGAGTAGGGCTCAGGCTGCTGTTCGTCCCGCGCCACAGTCCCGCTCAACATCTCAATGCCTCCACTTCGCCGACACTGAGGCCGGTGCAGGAGGCTATCAAGGCGGCGTCAAGTCCTTTCCCGAGCATCGCCGCCGCGATGTCACGGCTGCGGGCGGCTCCGCCCTCGGCAAGACCGGTCATCCTGCCACGAGCTTCCCCGCGAGCCTCCCCGTCCGCCTCTCCGGCTTTGAAACCCCTGCTGTAGCAGGAGTCCATCTCCGCCCGGTAGTCCATTT
>CAVIXF010000201.1:0-4080 GCA_963646585.1 Candidatus Gastranaerophilales bacterium HUM_1
CCCTTTTCTCATCGGTCGTGTACATCCAGTACACTCCCTCTTCAAAAAGGAATCTGTCCTCAAAAATAATTGAAAAATCTGAGGCAGTTTATTCTTTTCAAGTTTCTTATTCAAACCCGATCAGTCCATCTCGCTGGTCTTGATGGTATTGTTCGGCCCCTTGATGATGCCCCGGGAGGAATGCCGTATGAAATCGAGAATCGTGTTCTTCTCCTCGCTGTCCGGGAATCCGATCTCAATCTTGTCGAGCGCGTCGCTGACGTTCATCCCGGAGTTGTAGATCACGTCGTACATATCCTTGATGTTCCGGATCTGGTCGGAAGAGAAGCCCCTGCGGCGCAGTCCCACGAGGTTCACGCCGGCGTAGGTCAGAGGGTCGCGTCCGCAGAGCACGTAAGGCGGGATGTCCTTGTTGATTTTCGAGCCGCCGCCGACCATCGCGTGCTTCCCGATTTTCGAGAACTGATGGGCCACGGTGCTTCCGCCGAGAATCGCCCAGTCGTCCACGTCGGTCTCGCCGGCGATGCCCACATAGCTGACGAGGATGCAGTGCTCGCCGACCGTGCAGTCGTGCGCCACGTGCGTGTAGGACATAAGAAGAGTGTTGCTCCCCACCTTGGTCACGCCCTTCCCGCTGGCTTTCGTGCCACGGTTTATGGTCGCGCACTCGCGCACCGTCACGTTGTCGCCCAGCTCGACGTAAGTCACCTCGCCGTCGAACTTGAGATCCTGCGGAATCGCGCCGACGACAGCTCCCGGGAACACCCGGCAGTTCTTTCCCATCTTCACATAGTTGAAAATCGTGGCGTGCGGCAGAATCTGGCAGCCGTCGCCGATTTCCACGAACTCGTCGATGTAGGCGTACGGCCCGACCTCGACGTTGTCGCCGAGTTTCGCGTTCGGATGAACGCAGGCAAGCGGATGAATAGTTGTGCTCATATCAAATCGTAATTTTATCGTACTTCAGTGGCGCAGGCATTTCTGCGGGAAAATCCGAGACAGAGGAGGAAAAATAAAGGATGGGATGCAAGGCGCACGGCGCGGTTCAAACCGCAGCAACCTTCCGGCTGTGAGGATTCGGACAAGCCGCGCAACGCGGCAGGCCGCCTCTATTTTTCCTCCGCCCGCACCAGTTTCGCGGCCTTGGTGTTTATGGTGTGCCCGGACTTGTACGCAGTCACCTTCGCCTTGAGGAATCCTCCGGTGAGCCTCAGGTCTCCGATGAGGTCGAGCATCTTGTGGCGGGCGCACTCGTTGTCGAACTTCAGCGACTCGTTGAGATAGCCGTTGCGCACCTCCATATCCGGCTTGCCCAGATGCGAGCAGACCTGCTTGAGCTGCTCCACCGTGATGGGATATTCCACGATCACGAGGGCGTTGTCTACGTCGCCTCCTTTGATGAGGTTGTTGGAGAGGAGATATTCGATTTCGTGGAAGAAGCAGAAAGTGCGGCAGGAGCTTATTTCAGTGCTGTAGTCGACGTTCCTGTTCCATACGGCCGTCTGCACCCCTACGATCTTCGAGTTGAAGTCGATGGTGAGTTCGTAGCTGAACTCCTCGGCAGGCTCGATCCGGAGATACGCCCCCGTCTCCTCGTTCCTGTACTCCACGGCCTCCTTCAGCTCCACGTAGCGTCTCGGCGCGTCCTGCTCCTGAAGCCCGTCGCGGCATATCGCCTCCACATAGGGGTGTGCGCTTCCGTCGAGAATCGGAACTTCCTGATTGTCAATCTCCACAATCGCGTTGTCCACGCCCAGTCCCGTCAGAGCCGAAAGAAGATGCTCTATGGTCCCGACGCTCGCCCCGCCTTCGGATATGGTGGTGCTTCTCGCCGTCGAGGAGACGTTCTCCGCGAGAGCCCTGACTTTCGCGTCCGGCCCGATGTCGGTGCGTATGAAGACTATCCCCGTGTCCTCCGGAGCTGGCTTCAGCGTCATCGTCGCCGTCTTCCCGCTGTGAAGCCCCTTCCCGGTGAAGCTGTATTCTTTCCTGAGTGTATTCTGTTTCGTCATAATCATCGTTTATCTTGAACTCGCCGTCCTCCCTCTCTCCTGCATCCGTCCTGTTCCCGCCGGTCCGTCTCCGCTTCCCGCGCATCGGGGGCGCAAAGGTAAGCAAATTATTTCATTTTACGCAACTTGCCGCGCAGCCCCCCGAAACGGCGCAATCCGTCATTTCGCGTCCCGGCCGTTCCTGCGGAACACCGCGTAGGCGCGGAGGAACTCCCTGTGCGGAAGAGCCGGCGTGCCGAAGAGCACCTCGCCCTCCTTCTTCAGGTTCCCGATAAGCCCGGTCTGCGCCCCCAGAGTGGTGTGAGCCGGCACGGTGAGCCCGTTGGCGATTCCCGCCTGCCCCGCGAAGACGCAGTGCTCGCCGACCTTCGTCGAACCGGCGATGCCGACCATCGCGCTCATAACCGTGTTCTCCCCCAGCTCCACGTTGTGCGCGATCTGGCAGAGATTGTCGATCTTGACCCCCTTGTGTATGATGGTGGAGCCCATCTGCGACTTGTCGACGCAGGTGTTCGCTCCGATTTCCACATCGTCCTCGATGATGACGTTGCCCGTGTGCTCGATTTTCCTGTAAGTCCCGTCAGGCAGCGGCGCGAAGCCGAATCCGTCCGCCCCGATGACCGCGTTCGCGTGGATTATCACGTTGTTACCGATGACCATCCCCGGATAGACCTTCACCCCAGGATAGAGTATGCAGTTCTTTCCGATGACCGCCCCGTCGCCGACATAGACCTGTTCATATATCTTCGTGAAGTCCCCGACCTTCGCCTTTTTCCCGATATAGGCGAAGTCCCCGACATAGACCTTCTTCCCGATCTTCGACGAGAAGGCTGTGTGGCAGCGGCTTCCGCGATGACGGAAATATTTCTTCTTCTCCGCCGTGACATATTCCAGAAGAGCCGCGACAGCCGCGTATGCGTCGTCCACCTTCACCAGGGTCGCGCCCACGGCCCGTTTCGGAACGAACGTCCTGTTCGCGATGATCACGGACGCCCGGCTTTCATAGACATATTCTTCGTATTTTGGATTTGCGTAGAACGAAACCGCTCCCGGTTTTCCGTATTCTATTCTCGCGAATGTGGTGACGACGGCGTTTCTGTCCCCCTCGATTTCTCCGTCAAGTATTTCGGCTATCTTTTCCGCAGTCAATTCCATCGGATAATTGTTTAAATTTTCTTCAAAGTTTGCAAAGGTAATACATTTTTCCTACCTTTGCCGCCGTGAGAGATGAAGGGGACGGCAAGTCCCCTTATTTTATGCCCTCAAGCGAATGAAAAACCCGTTGAAATGAGAATTTCAGAGATAGTAGATGCACTGGAGCCCGATGTCGTTGCACGGGGGTGCTTCATTGTGGAGATAAATGTCTCGAAGGACAATGACGTCGAGCTCGTGATCGAGTCGGAGAAGTCCGAGGTGGCGCTCGACGACTGTGTCGAGATCAGCCGCGCATTCGAGTCGAAGTTCGACCGCGAGACGGAGGACTATTCGCTTACGGTGACTTCGGCGGGGCTTGACCGTCCGTTCAAGGTGCTCAGGCAGTTCCAGAAGGCGGTCGGGAGCAGGGTCGAGGTGTCGCTCAAGGGCGGAAGGAAGTTCGTCGCGGAGCTGGTGGCGGCGGACGAGGCCTCGGTGACTCTGAAGCATTCGGTGCGCGAGGCGGTCGAGGGCCGGAAGAAGAAGGAGCTCGTGGAGCATTGCGACGTCGTCCCGACGGGGGAGCTGAACTCCATCAGGCCGTATATCGACTTCAAATGAATATGACCGTATATTGAATTTGAATGGATATGACCGTATATTACCTCCGGTGAGGGGATATGGATATATGAATATATGGCGGACTCAAACTTGAAAATATAAATATACAGATATGGAAAAGATTGAACTTAAGGACGCTTTCGCGGAATTTAAGAATCAGAAGAACATCGACCGCCCCACGATGATGGGAGTGCTCGAGGACGTGTTCAGAACCCAGCTCGCCAAGATCTACGGCGACGCCGACAATTTCGACGTCATCATCAACATCGACAAGGGCGACTGCGAAATCTACTGGAACCGAGAGGTCGTAGAG
>CAVIXF010000202.1:0-4063 GCA_963646585.1 Candidatus Gastranaerophilales bacterium HUM_1
CTCTATGCCTTCTCCGAAGAGAACTGGAACCGTCCGGCGGACGAAGTCTCCGGGCTTATGTCGCTGATGGCGCGTTGTATGGCCAACGAGCTGCCGACATTCTTGAAAAACGGGGTGCGCTTCATCGTGCTCGGGCACAGGGAGCGGCTCTCCGACGAACTGAACGCTACGATCGACGACTGTATGGCGAAGACCGCCGGCGGGAAGAATCTGACACTGATACTCTTTATGAGCTATTCCGGCAAATGGGACATATTCCAGGCCGCCAGAAAGATGGCCGTCGAGGCGGCGGAATCCCCCGAGGCTCTCGAACGGCTCAAGAATGCGGACCTTCCATATTTCGACGACTATCTCGTGACCGCCGGAATCCCGGATCCCGACCTCATAATAAGGACGTCCGGAGAGACCCGTCTCAGCAACTATCTCCTCTGGCAGGCTGCATATTCGGAGTTCCTCTTCACCGACACTCTGTGGCCCGACTTCAGAAAACCCGAATTCCGCAAGGCCCTCGAATCTTACTCGAAACGGGAGCGCCGCTATGGCAAAGTGAAATAAATTGCATATATTTGCAGATTGTATCGGACAAGATGCTTGCGGAAGCCGAGTGTCGGACACCGAATCAACCGAATCAGAAGAAATCAAGTTTCGCACTTTCAAGGAGTGGGTTACTAAATAGAGAAACTTAATATAGAGATGAGAATCAGACTCCTGCTCTGCATAACGGTTCTGCTGGCTCTTTCCTGTGCGGCGGCTCTGGCACAGTCCGGTGTGACGGTGGATTACAACAATCCGAGGAAATATGTCGTCGGCGGTGTCACCGTTGAGGGGAACAACTATATCAATTCGGAGCAGATCGTCCAGCTCAGCGGTCTCCGCAGGGGGATGGACGTGACTGTGCCGGGCGATTTCTTCTCGATGCTGATAGACAAGATGTGGCAGCGGCGCTATTTCGAGGACGTCGCCGTGTCAATCGACTCGCTCAGCCCGAAGCGCGACACCGCCTACTTCAAGATACGCGTCTCCGAACGCCCCCGCGTCTCCCGATGGACGTTCTCCGGCATCAAGAACGGCGACCAGAAGGATCTCAAGGAGAGGCTCAACCTCAAGCCCGGGGGAGTGTTCTCCGACTATGTGGCGAAGACCTCGACCGACATAATCAAGCGGTTCTACAACGAAAAGGGCTACAACAACGCCACCGTCGACATCCAGACCGTCCGGGACACGCTCGTGAAGGGCGCGATCCGCGTCAATTTCGCCATCAGCCGCAACGAGAAGGTCAGAATCAAGAAGATAGACTTCGGCGGAACCTACGCCGTGAAGGAGTCGAAGCTCGTCAAGTCGATGAAGAAGACGAGGGACAGGAGACTTCAGAACTTCTTCAAATCCAAGAAGTTCAATGAGACTGAATATGAAAACGACAAGAAGGGGCTCATCGAGGCCTTCAACGAGGCCGGCTACCGCGACGCGAGGATCCTGAGCGACACCGTCTATTTCGTCGAACCCGGAAAGCTCGAAATCGATTTCAAGATAGACCAGGGCAAGAGATATTATTTCAGGAACATCACCTGGACCGGAAACTCCGTCTATCCCTCCGAGGCTCTGAACGACATTCTCCAAATCGAGAAAGGCGACGTCTATGACGTGGTGACGATGGAGAAGCGGCTTTACGGAGGCGGAAAACAGAACGAATATGACATTTCGAAGCTCTACCGTGACAACGGCTACCTCTTCTTCAGCATCCAGCCCGTGGAGATGAACGTCGTGGGCGACTCGGTCGACGTGGAGATGCGCGTGGTCGAGGGCAAGCAGGCGACTCTGAACAACATCATCATCAACGGAAACGACCTCACCAACGAGAGGGTGATCCGCCGTCAGGTGTTCACCCGCCCGGGCTACCTCTTCAGCCAGTCCGATTTCGAACGCTCGATCAGGGAGATCGCCTCTATGGGGCAGTTCGACCCGGAGTCCATCTCCGACCCGGCGAAGGGATGGTCGATACTCCCGAACCAGCTGAACAACACCGTCGACATAGTGTATAACGTGACAGAGAAGCCTTCGAGCCAGCTGGAGCTTTCCGGAGGATGGGGCGGAAACACATTCGTCGCGACGGTGGGAGTCAGCTTCAACAACTTCTCCACGAGGCGTTTCTTCGACAAGACGGCGTGGCGGCCTGTACCGCTCGGAGACGCGCAGAACCTCGCTTTCCGCTTCCAGACCAACGGAACCTACTACACCTCCCTTTCGGCGAGCTTCTCCGAACCGTGGCTCTTCGGAAAGAAGCCGACTTCGCTGAACCTTTCGCTCTACTACACGCGCCAGACCAACTCCTACCTCGCGTTCAACATCCTGAACAACGACCAGTTTATGGAGGTGTACGGATTCGCGGCGGGTCTGGGGACGCGCCTGAAATGGCCGGACAACTATTTCGTGCTCTACAACCAGCTCAGCTGGCAGACCTACAGGCTGCAGGACTGGCAGTACAACTTCCTCTTCAACACGGGAGTGTCGCACAACCTCAGCTATATGATAAGCCTGTCCCGAAACTCCACGGACCAGCAGATCTATCCGCGCTCCGGTTCGGACTTCTCCGTCTCCCTCCAGCTGACTCCGCCTTACTCGCTTCTGCGGAAGAAGACCGTCTACAAGGACGGCACGCAGGTTTCCGTAAGCAATCCGCACGACATAGACTATGATAAATGCTCTTCGGAGGTGAGGTACAAATGGATCGAGTACCACAAGTGGCAGTTCAAAGGCGCGGTCTACACGAAACTCGTCGGAGACCTCGTGCTTATGACCAGGGCGCAGTTCGGATTCCTCGGCTACTACAACCGAAACTGGGGATTCTCTCCGTTCGAGGGTTTCCGCGTCGGAGGTGACGGTATGTCCGGATATGACACCTACGGCTCCGACATCATATCCCTCCGAGGCTACGAGAACTACTCTCTCACCCCGACCAGCACATCCCAGTACAACACTTCCGGAAACTACTACGCCGGCAATGTCTATGACAAGTTCACAGTCGAGCTTCGCTATCCGGTCGTGCTTCAGCCGCAGTCGACGATTTACGCCCTGCTCTTCCTCGAAGGCGGTAACTGCTGGGCGGACATCAGGGACTTCAATCCTTTCCAGATCAAGCGTTCAGCCGGTGTCGGCGTGAGGGTGTTCCTCCCGATGATCGGTCTGCTCGGTGTTGACTGGGGATACGGTTTCGACGACAGCGTGAACGGAAAGAGCCAGTTCCACTTCGTCATCGGACAGCAGTTCTAAACGGGTTATGTCCTGCTGCGGCCTTTGCGTCGCCGGGGCGGATCCGGGAATATGAGAATATGAATGAAAATATAAAACAGTTAATACGATGAAAAAGATTCTTCTTGTAGCAGCGTCTTCGCTCTTCGCGGCCGCTGCAATGGCTCAGACCACAGGTCACGTGAACACCACTGAACTCATCCAGCTTATGCCGGCGATGGACACCGTGAGAACCCAGATTGAGCAGGCGCAGAAAGAGACTTACGAGACCTATCAGGCGATGATCGACGAGTACCAGCAGAAATACCAGACTTTCCAGCAGAAGCAGGCTTCCTGGACTGCGGCGATCAAGGAAAGCAAGCAGAAGGAGCTCTCCGAGATAGGCAACCGCATCCAGGAGTTCGAGCAGTCCGCCAATCAGGACCTCAACCAGATGCAGCAGAACCTTCAGGCTCCGGTCGTGCAGAAGGTGAACGAAGAGATTCAGAAGATCGCGAAGGCGAAGAAGCTCGCTTACGTGTTCGACGTGAACTCCGTGATCTACATCGACCCGGCGCAGAGCATAGACCTCACTCCGGAACTCCGCGTGATTCTCGGCATCCCGGAGGGGCGCACTCTCGCCACTCTGCAGGAGGAGCTTCAGGCGAAGGCCGCGGCGGCCCAGCAGTAGCTTTGACGACGGCGGGACATATCGTTCCTGCGGCCTTGGCGGACACGAAAACTAAGAAACCTGAGAAAAATAAACTGCCTCAGATTTTTCAGTTATTTTCGAGTATAGATTTCTTTTTGAAGATGGAGTGTACTGGAGGTACACGAC
>CAVIXF010000203.1:0-4057 GCA_963646585.1 Candidatus Gastranaerophilales bacterium HUM_1
GCGCTCACTTATCGAAAAGGTTCGTATTTCATACGCCACTTTTCTCCGTTCGGCAGTCTCAAATAAATTTGGACTGCGCTCACTTATCGAAAAGGTTCGATTTTCAATCGCTTCCGCGACAGCCGCCTCATCAATGCTTGGACGGACTTCTTTAAGAGGGTGCAGTGCAAGGCTTGCGACGATGAGAAAACCGCAGCAACCTTCCGGTTGTGAGGATTTTGTCGAGGAGCGTAACGAAGCTAGAAAGTCTGTCAGAACTTTCGGAAAGACATAATTTTCTTTAGGTCGGCCGCCGAGAACCCGCAGCTCCCGTCCCTGCCGACGCGCTGCCTCTTGAAATAGTAGAGGACGTGGTCGCCGGCCCCGAAGAGCATCTTGTAGCAATACGCGCCCGGCTTCGGATCCGACGGGGCGACGACATAGGACACCACGGTGTTCCCGCGCCCCTCCGACATAAGCGCGTCAGCGTCATCACTTTCCGCGACGGTGACTCCGCGCCCCGCCGCCGACTTCTTCAGCTGATCGGCCATATTCCCGGAAAGGTCATCCTCCGCCATCACGATGTTCATTTTCGCCGTCTTCTTCAGATTCGAGTTGTATCTCCCGAGTCCTCCGTAGGCGTCCCTGTCCTTTTCCATAGAACATTCGACATAGTCCTGGATGACGTCGATTATCGCCGGAAGAAAGTCGAACTCCCTTCCGCCCGGCATCCGCGCCGCCCTGAACGGGAACGAGCACACTTCGAGCATATTCCCGATTCCCTTCTCCGCGCCCGCGCCCCCCTTGACGAGCGTCAGGAACTCTATGCCCCCGCCCGTTCCGTCTTCGGAGTTCTCCTTCGTGTCAAGCAGGAAATAATAGTCGGACTTCGACTTGTTCGCCTCGAAATCGGCCAGGTCGCAGAATTCGTAGGGGGAGATTCTCCAGAGGGCGTTGACCTCGTCCCTCAATATGTTGTCGAGCATAGGGTTGCCCGTCAGCACCACCTTCATTATCTTCTGCGGGAAATCGCTTATCATCTTCTTTTTCGTCGTAATCTGCGCCTGTGCGCACAAAAGAAGCGGCATAAGGGACGCCGCCGCAACCATCAGAATCCGTTTCATAATCTTTCCTCTTTCCATATTAACCGGATATATGTCCTTCTCAATAATATTCCCGGATATATAATTGTCATCCTCAATATTTCCGAGTCCGGGGGATAGCAAGATTCGTGCAGAATTGACTATATTTGCAGGTTGAAAACAATTGTCGGAATCATATCCGAATCATACAGACTCTATGGAACAGCAGCAGTATGTCGTCTCCGCCCGCAAGTACCGGCCGGACAATTTCGGGACCCTCATCGGGCAGGACAATATAGCCAGGACGCTCAAGAACTCGATTCTGAGGGGGCAGCTGGCCCACGCCTACCTTTTCTGCGGGCCGAGGGGAGTGGGGAAGACGACGACGGCGAGGATCTTCGCGAAGATGATAAACTGCTCCAACCCGTCTCCGGATATGGAGCCCTGCGGCGAGTGCGAGTCCTGCCGTTCGTTCGCGGAGGGGCGGTCCTACTGCATCCACGAGCTTGACGCGGCCTCGAACAACGGCGTGGAGGACATCAAGAACCTGATGGATCAGGTGAGGGTGCCTCCGCAGGTCGGAAAATACAGCGTCTACATCATCGACGAGGTGCATATGCTCTCCTCCCAGGCCTTCAACGCATTTCTCAAGACGCTGGAGGAGCCGCCGGCACACGCGATTTTCATTCTCGCGACGACGGAGAAGCACAAGATTCTCCCGACCATCCTTTCGCGCTGCCAGACCTACGACTTCAACCGCATCTCGGTCGAGGACATCGTGCGGAACCTGCGTATGGTCGCGGGCAAGGAGGGGATAACGATTGACGACGAGTCCCTGCACGTGATTGCGCACAAGGCGGACGGGGCGATGAGGGACGCGCTGACGATTTTCGACCAGACGGTGGCGTTCTGCGGGACGGACGTCCACTACGCCGACGTGATACGCAACCTGAACGTGCTGGACTACGAGTACAGCTTCTCGCTCACCGACCATTTCCTCGCGGGGGATTACGCCTTCTGTCTCAAGACTTTCGACGAGATTCTCGCCAAGGGCTTCAACGCGCTGCATTTCGTCGGGGCGCTGAGTTCGCATCTGCGCGACCTCGTGGTGACGAAGTCCGGCGGGCTTGACGCGCTGCTCGAACTGCCCGCGTCGTTGAAGGCCCGTTACGCGGAGCAGGCCGGGAGATGCACGCTCGCGTTTCTCTACGAGGCTCTCGGCATAACGACCGCCTGCGAGTCGGCCTACAAGACGGCGGTGAACCCGCGCCTGCACATCGAGTTCGCGCTTATGAAGCTGTGCTTCATCGTGAACCGGCCTGCGGCGCAGGCGGCTTCGGCTGTTCAGACGGCCGCCCCTCAGGCAGCTGCGACGACGGCTTCTCCGCTTGCAGCAGGGTCAGTTTCGGAGGTCTCCGCCGCGTCACAATCCGCCACCGGGTCAGCATCTGTCCGGACTTCGACTGAGCACGCCGCCCCGGTTTCCTCCTCAAGCGGGGCTGCTCCGCAAAGCGCCCCGCAGGAAGCCCCGACCCCGCAGGAAGTCCCGGCTCAGGCGGAGGCTGCGGCCCCGGCCGCGAAGCCGAGACGCGCCGGCCGCTCCGGAGCCGGGATGTCGATGAAGGCCCTGATGGAGGAGGGGAAGGAAAAGAAGGAGGCCGCTCCGGAAGCCGCTCCGGCGGAACTGCCTTCCGACGAGGCTCTGTCGGCGAAATGGCCGGAACTCGCCGCCCTCTACACCGCGAAGCCGCGTCTCCACAATATGCTCGTAAACTCCGAGCTCTCCTTCTCGGAGGCCGACGGCAGGAAGACCGTCACATTCAGGGTGGTCAACGAAGCCCAGAAGGAATGGGTGGAGTCGAAGCTCCTGCACGAGCTTGAGGGCAACTTCCGGAAGATGACCGGGACAGAGGGCGTGAATCTCGCCGTGGAGGTGGCCCCAGTCCAGGAAAGCGGCCCGGTCGCCTATATGCCCGGAGACAAGGCCAAGGTGCTGATGGCGGACAACGACGAAGTCAAGAACCTGGTCAGGGACTTTTCTCTTGACATCAAATGATTTCAAGGAATCGGGAAATCCGGTGATACTGCAACGGAAGAGTCCGGAAATTCGATAAAAATATTTCAAAATGAAACTGCGCTGCGAGAATCTCGTCAAGAAATATGGGGTCAGAACCGTCGTCAAGGGCGTGTCTATGGAGGTCGAACAGGGGGAGATCGTCGGATTTCTCGGCCCGAACGGGGCGGGGAAGACCACGAGCTTCTATATGATAACCGGTCTGGTCGTCCCGAACGAGGGGAGGATATTCCTCGACGACGAGGAGATCACCGGCTTGCCTATGTACAAGCGCGCCCAGAAGGGCGTGGGTTACCTTGCGCAGGAGGCTTCGGTGTTCAGGAAGATGTCGGTCGAGGACAACATTATGTCCGTGATGGAGATGTCCTCGCAGTTCACGAAGGCCCAGCGCAAGGACAGGCTTGAAAACCTGCTCGACGAGTTCAACCTCCACAAAGTCCGCAAGAGCTACGGCAACCAGCTTTCCGGAGGCGAGCGCCGCCGCTGCGAGATAGCCCGCGCCCTCGCGATAGACCCGAAGTTCATCCTTCTGGACGAGCCGTTCGCGGGAGTAGACCCGATCGCAGTCGAGGACATCCAGTACATCATCGCGAAGCTCAAGTACAAGAACATAGGGGTCATAATCACCGACCACAACGTCGGCGAGACCCTCGCCATCATCGACCGCGCCTACCTCCTCTACGAAGGCACCATCCTTCAGGCCGGCACCCCGGAGGCCCTCGCCTCCGACGACGAGGTTCGCACCAAATACCTCGGCTCGAACTTCATCCTGAAACGTTCAGACGCATTCGAACGCGCCGAACGGGAGCTCCACATCGCCCGGTAACCCCGCCGCTCAGGCGGAGTTTCTCCATAACTTAAAATAATGTGAAATCTTTGAGCTGAGGAAAGATTGTCTCCTGCCTGATGCCGGGATGGGGTG
>CAVIXF010000204.1:0-4050 GCA_963646585.1 Candidatus Gastranaerophilales bacterium HUM_1
GTCATCATCCGTGGCGACATAGTCGCCTCCTACTACGGCCTGACAGGCGTCAAGAACGTCAGCAGCTTCGACCTGAACCCGTAAGCGGAAAAATTTGGCAGTAGTTTATTTCAGTGCTAATTTTGTAATGATAATCACTACAAAATGAGCACTACTTGTCCGCAGGAGACGGCGGCGCGACGATGATGACTATTTCGCCCTTGGGTTCGTGCTCCCGGTACCAGGCCGCCACCTCGGCGAGAGTGCCTCTGCGGTGTTCTTCGTGGACTTTTGAGATTTCCCGGGCTACGGAGCAGCGGCGTTCCGGGCCGAAATGCTCCGCGAACTGTTCGAGCGTCTTGACGAGGCGGTAGGGCGACTCGTAGAATACCATCGTGCGGGTCTCCGCCGCGAGTTCCTTCAGCTTCGTCTGCCGGCCTTTCTTGACGGGAAGGAATCCCTCGAAGCAGAATCGGTCGCAGGGAAGCCCGGAGCTCACGAGCGCCGGGACGAACGCCGTCGCGCCCGGCAGGGTGAAGACCTCTATGCCCTCCTCGGCGCAGGTGCGCACAAGCAGAAACCCCGGGTCGGATATGCCCGGAGTTCCGGCGTCGCTGATGAGCGCGACATTCATCCCCGCGAGAATCCTGTCCTTTATCACGGCGACCGTCTGGTGCTCGTTGAACTTGTGGTGGGATTCGAGCCGCCCGTGTATGTCGTAGTGTTTCAGCAGTATGGAACTTGTCCGCGTGTCCTCCGCGAGAATGAGGTCGGCCTCCTTCAGCACCTTTATGGCGCGGAATGTCATATCTTCGAGATTGCCGACCGGGGTCGGTACTATATAAAGTGTGCCTGGCATTGTTCGGGTTGTTACTTACACATCACTTGACGACTGCTTCCTTTCGTTTCGGTTTTCTCGGCTCATTTCAGTTTTCTCCGCACCGCCATCATAAAGCGGTACACGACGTCTGACTCCGTATTCCATTCCGGATGCCTCTCCCGGACATACTGCACCGCATCCTCGAATGACCCGGCCCCGTTGAGGACGGTCAGTGTCTCCTTGAACGCGACGGGGTCTTCCCGGAACAGCTTGTTTATGAAGAGTATCCTGTCGTTGAGGGATATGGCGCTGCGGATGTCGCTGACCTGGGATCCTGGCATATCCGTTCTCCACCTTTCCTTGGCGGCCATCTTGTCCATCACCGCGTCGGTCTTCGGCCCGGCCTCCCCGAGCGGGACGATGTCAAGTTCGTCACCGATTTCAATCCTGATGTGATACTCTGCCGCCGATGTAGCCTCCGCCCCCGCCTGAACCTCACAGCCCGCAGCTGTGTCGGCCTCAGCTTCGGATCCCGTTGGGGATTCCGGTTCTGATTCGGATTCCGGCTCTGATTCCACTGTTACCGCAGCGAATCCGAACTCTCCGGCTGTGTCTGTCTCTGACATTTTGGTCATCATTCCGACCTCGGTTTCGCCCTCGGTTTCAGCCCCGTTTTCAGTTTCAGCTTCCGCATCGGGGATGAGCAAACCCGCATCAGCGTCATTCGCCCCGGCTATGTAACCTTCTGAATTGTCGCGGCGGAGCTGCGCCCGGACTTCCTCCGTTTTCGCAATCTGCCTGTCAATCGCCGCGCTCAACGCGAGAACGTTCCTGTTCAGCTCTTCGAGACCGGCAATCAAGCCGTCGAGCAAAATCTCAGTATCCCTGTTTCCCATAAGCCTGTTTTTATATATCTTTGCGGACGCAAACCGCAAAATTAGACAATTTGCGCAAAATATCACAAAATAAAGGCGCGGAAGCCTGTTTCGCCGCTGGCGCTCCCGTCACTCAACCGTCACTGAAATGTTTTTGGAAAAGACCAAGTCCGCTGGCTCAATCGAGGTGATCTGCGGCTCGATGTTCTCGGGCAAGACCGAGGAGCTGATCAGAAGAATCCGTCGCGCACAGTTCGCGAACCAGAAAATCGCCATATTCAAGCCTTGCATCGACGTCCGTTATTCAGAAGAGGACGTGGTGTCGCACGACAGCAAGCACGTCCGCTCCTGCCCCGTGGACTCTCCGGCCAAGATTCTGGAACTGGCGAAAGACGCCGAGGTCGTGGGCATAGACGAGGCTCAGTTCTTCGACGGAAGCATCGTGGATGTCGCGCAGACGCTGGCCGATTCCGGAGTCCGTGTCATAGTCGCCGGCCTCGACACGGATTTCCTCGGCAAGCCCTTCGGCCCGATGCCGGCTCTGATGGCGGTCGCCGAAGACGTCCAGAAAGTGCACGCGATATGCGTCAGGTGCGGAAGCCCCGCGCAGAACTCGCACCGCCTCTCGGCCAGCGAGAAGCTCGTGGAACTCGGCGAGAAGGATGTATACGAGCCGCTGTGCCGTCACTGCTACAACGAGTCCGTCAAGTGACGGGTGAAAATCATCTCAAGACAGTTTCTCGATGTCAGACGGCGTTTGATAGAACCTTATCAGCCCTGTCGAGGACAGTGTACAGATCCTCCGGATTCTCCGCAGGAACAGTGCAGGCATTCTGGATGTAATTGACGCGATAACATTCCCTGCCTTCATCAAGATAGAAGCTCGGATTGCCGGTTTCATCCGCTATGTCGTGCCCGTTCTGGTCTGTGATGTTGTCCGTGCCGGACAGTCTCCTGTATGTGTCAAAAAGGGCTTTGGCGGTTTCGCTTTTCCCTATGACCTGTATACAAAGAGAGCCATAAGCAAGAAACACAAGTTTCAAGCGAGTATTTTCAGGCAAAGCGCCTTCCTTGGAATACAATATGATTTCGCTGCCGGAGAAATTTCCATATTTCTCATAGGCTTCCGCTGACCGCCCATCGGCATACTTGAAATCAAACGAACCCTTGTATTTTTCAACGATTGCAGGAATTACTTTATGCCGCTCGGAAGTAATCGCGATGCAGTTTACAGGACCCTTATAGAGAGAACCGGTTCCATTGCCGTTTATCCATACTCCCATCATATTGAAATCTTTGTCATACAGCCATCTCAACACTTGCATTTCTTTCTCGCTGTGCAGCCGGCGGTACAAGGTGCGCAAGTAGGCCTTGGCTTCGTCTGTCCAATATCCGTCAGTGCGCAGAATGAGTTCGTGCTCCTCTTCTGCCGCTTTTTCAAGAAGGGCGATTCGTTCCTCTGATGTTTTACAGTCAAGGAGTTGACAGAATAACCGCTTCACCTCTGTCTGTGCGTTCCATATTGTCAGATTGCGGAGATGACGGTCTGCGCCACGATTGGTGATGTTTATGTTTGTCATATTCTTTTTCATCCCTGTCCAGTCGTAGTCGCGGCACAATACGGCGCGAATCAGCAGATAGTTTCTGGCGAGTTCGTCGGTTACTCCACTTTTGCCGAACACATATCTCATATTTTCAGTTCTCTCCCGATAAACGGCGACATCCATTCCCTCCTCATAGTAGAATGTCACAAAGCCTTGCAGAAATTCGTCTGTCTCGGCTTGACGGAAAGCCTCCTTCCAAGTCTCGTCCTGCAATATTTTGCGGGCTTTGGTCGCCTCGTTTTCAAGATAGCGGTTGTCCCGGCGGCTGTCATTGAATCCGACAATCGCCTCGTAGGGATGCTTCCACGCCTTGAAATCTTTATCGTCGCCGGGCTGATAGTTGAGAGCATCGTTGAGCAGCCTGGTCAATGTGATTTGCGGCATCAGCTGGTTGATGTCCGTATTCTGAACCATAGAGTGTGCGAAACGCATCCAAGCGGAGAAACATTCCTCTTTAAACGCTTCCACCGTCTCGACGCGGTCGACATATTCAAAGATCACCGACAGGATAATCATCTGTCTGCGTCCCATTTTCTCGCTACTGACGCTCCACGGCTGCCAGTCGCGGTTCCTCTCCCAAGGAGCAGTGAGCGAATCAAGGATTACGTTGCCGGCCCGTTCATCACACAGGAAGTTGAGCAGGTGTTCCAGCTGGCGTATCAGGTCAATGCCTTTCTCCTTTCCTTTTGCTATGATTTCTGCGTATCTGTCAAAACCGAAATGGCGTTCCACATCCGTGTTCTTTGAAAAGAAATCAAACAGAGGGTCGTCG
>CAVIXF010000205.1:0-3978 GCA_963646585.1 Candidatus Gastranaerophilales bacterium HUM_1
GATGAATACCGGAGCAACCTTTCGGTTGTGAGGATTTCATCAAGCCGTCCAACGCAGTCAGACCGCCTTTTAGGCGCCCCTCCCGTTAATCTTTGAATTTTGCGCAGAGGTATTCGCGGTTGAGGCGCGCTATGTGTGAGACGGTGATGTGCTTAGGGCACTCCATCTCGCAGGCGCGGGTGTTGGTGCAGGCTCCGAAGCCGAGCTCGTCCATCTTCGCGACCATAGCCTTGGCGCGTTTCGCGCCCTCGACCTTGCCCTGCGGCAGGAGGGCGAGAGAACTTACGCGGGCTGCCACGAAGAGCATCGCCGAACCGTTCTTGCAGGTTGCCACGCAGGCCCCGCATCCGATGCAGGCCGCGCCGTCCATACTCTCCTCCGCCTTCTCGCGAGGAATCGGAATCGCGTTCGCGTCAGGCACTCCGCCTGTCCCGACTGAAACATACCCTCCGGCCTGGAGAATCTTGTCGAAAGCCTGACGGTCTACGACAAGGTCCTTTATCACAGGGAAGCCGTGGCTGCGCCAAGGCTCGATGGTGATCGTATCGCCGTCCTTGAACTTGCGCATATGGAGCTGGCAGGTCGTGACCTCGTCGTCAGGCCCGTGCGCACGGCCGTTTATGTATAGTGAGCAGGCCCCGCATATTCCCTCGCGGCAGTCGTGGTCGAAGGATACCGGGCCGGATGACTTGCATCCCTTCTCCACAGCGACAGGATCCATTCCCTCCGTGATAAGCTGCTCGTTGAGGATGTCAAGCATCTCAAGGAAAGAGCTGTCCGGCGAAATGCCCTTGACCTGATAGGTCTCGAAATGCCCTTTCTCCCTGGCGTTTTTCTGACGCCATACTTTCAAAGTCAAATCCATTGTCTTAGTCTTTATAGTTTCTTGTCGCTATGTGAATGTTCTCGTATTTCAGAGGCTCCTTGTGGAGTTCCGGCTCAACGCCTTCACCCTTGTACTCCCAGGCCCCGACGTACATAAAGTTCTCGTCGTCACGTCTGGTCTCGCCGTCCTCGGTCTGCATCTCCTCGCGGAAATGGCCTCCGCAGGACTCGCGGCGGTGAAGTGCGTCAATCGCCATAAGCTCGCCTATTTCAAGGAAATCCGCGAGACGGACCGCCTTTTCGAGCTCCTGGTTGAAAGTCCCCTGCTCACCTGCGACATAGACGTTTTTCCAGAAATCCTTCTTGAGGGCGCGGATCATCTCGATGCCCTCCTTCAGGCCGGCCTCGTTGCGGGCCATACCCACGTGCTCCCACATAATGTGGCCGAGCTTCTTGTGTATGGTGTCGACCGACTCCTTGCCCTTGATTGACAAGAGCTTCTCGATCTTCGCACGGACAGCCTTCTCGGCCTCGTCGAACTCCGGAGCGTTCGTGTCGGTCTTAGGCTCCTTGAACTTGGACGCGAGGTAGTCTCCGATGGTGTAAGGGAGGATGAAATAGCCGTCCGCGAGACCCTGCATAAGGGCTGACGCGCCGAGACGGTTTCCGCCGTGGTCGGAGAAGTTCGCCTCGCCGATGGCATAGAGACCAGGAATCGTCGTCTGGAGGTTGTAGTCAACCCAGAGACCGCCCATCGTGTAGTGAATCGCCGGATAAATCATCATAGGCTCCTTGTAAGGGTCGGAAGCCGTGATCTTCTCGTACATCTGGAAGAGGTTGCCGTAACGCGCCTTGATGACGTCCTTGCCCAGACGCTCGATCGCGGTGCGGAAGTCAAGGAAGACGGCGAGACCGGTCTCGTTCACTCCGTAGCCCGCGTCGCAGCGCTCCTTCGCCGCACGTGAAGCCACGTCACGCGGAACGAGGTTTCCGAACGCCGGGTAGCGGCGCTCAAGGTAGTAGTCCCTGTCCTCTTCAGCTATGTCGGAAGGCTTGATTTCGTGTCTGCGGAGCTTAGCGACGTCCTCAAGCTTCTTAGGAACCCAGATTCGTCCGTCGTTGCGGAGGGACTCCGACATAAGGGTCAGCTTCGACTGCTGCTCGCCGTGAACCGGGATGCAGGTCGGGTGAATCTGCGCGAAGCAAGGGTTGGCGAAGAACGCGCCCTTCTTGTAGCACTGCCAGGCGGCCGAACCGTTGGAGTTCATCGCGTTGGTGGAGAGGAAGTAGGTGTTTCCGTATCCGCCGGAGGCGAGCACAACGGCGTGCGCTCCGAAACGCTCGATTTCGCCGGTCACGAGGTTGCGGGCGATGATTCCCTTGGCCTCGCCGTTTATGAGCACGATGTCAAGCATCTCGTGACGCGGATATGACTTGACGGTGCCGGCTGCGATCTGGCGGTTGAGCGCGGCATACGCCCCGAGAAGGAGCTGCTGGCCGGTTTGACCTCGGGCGTAGAAAGTACGGCTCACCTGGGCCCCTCCGAAAGAGCGGTTGGCGAGAAGTCCGCCGTACTCCCTCGCGAAAGGAACGCCCTGAGCCACGCACTGGTCGATGATGTTGTTGCTGACCTCGGCGAGACGGTAGACATTGGCTTCGCGGCTGCGGTAGTCACCGCCCTTGATCGTGTCGTAGAACAGGCGGTAGATGGAGTCGTTGTCGTTCTGGTAGTTCTTTGCGGCATTGATGCCTCCCTGTGCCGCGATGGAATGCGCACGGCGCGGAGAATCGCTGATGCAGAAGACCTTGACGTTGTAGCCGAGTTCACCGAGAGAGGCGGCTGCGGAAGCCCCGCCCAGCCCGGTGCCGATGACAATGATTTCCATTTTCCTCTTGTTGCCCGGAGACACAACCTTAATCTGAGACTTGTGCTTTGTCCATTTTTCGGCCAAAGGACCCTCAGGAATCTTTGAAATCAATTCTTTTGCCATTTTTTATAAAGTAAAATTAGTAAAATTCAGTCTGTGACGCGCCGGAAAATCCCCGGTAAGAAGCCCGCCGTCAGTTCAGCCGGCAAATTTAGCAAATCTTTCATTCATTCCCACACGGCGATGCACGGGAAGTCATTCAAAAAGCAGATTTTCGTCCGGATGGAGACGGTCGATGCCGAGGTGCGCGTAAGCGAGATCGGTCACCTCCCTTCCGCGAGGAGTGCGCATTATGAACCCTTCTTTTATAAGGAAAGGCTCGTAGACCTCCTCAAGCGTGCCCTGGTCCTCCCCGACTGCCGTTGCTATGGTGTTCGCCCCCACAGGTCCGCCCTTGAATTTCGTGATTATGGTCTTTAGAATCTTGTTGTCGATGGAGTCAAGCCCCCTCTTGTCGATGTTCAGGGCATCCAGAGCGTACCTCGCGATTTCAAGGTCTATGCTCCCCGTCCCGACCACCTGGGCGAAGTCCCTGACGCGCCGCAGAAGCGAGTTCGCGATACGCGGAGTCCCCCGGCTGCGCAGGGCTATCTCGTAGGCCGCCGCCTCGTCTATGGAGACTTTCAGTATTGAGGCGCTCCGTTCGACGATTTTCTGAAGCGTCGGAGTGTCATAATACTCCATAGCGCACTTGATTCCGAAACGGGCCCGGAGCGGCGAGGTGAGCAGGCCGCTGCGTGTCGTAGCCCCAACGAGCGTGAACGGATTGAGGGACAGGCGGATGGAACGCGCCCCGGGTCCCTTGTCCACCATAATGTCTATGACGAAATCCTCCATCGCCGAGTAGAGATATTCCTCCACCACCGGGGAGAGCCTGTGTATCTCGTCGATGAAGAGCACGTCCCCCTCCTCCAGCGAGGTGAGCAGCCCCGCGAGGTCACCGGGCTTGTCGAGCACCGGGCCGGAGGTGATTTTCATATTCACCCCGAGTTCATTTGCGATTATGTGCGCGAGAGTGGTCTTTCCGAGTCCGGGAGGCCCGTGGAAGAGCACGTGGTCGAGGGTCTCCCCTCTCATCTTCGCCGCCGCCACGAAAATCTTGAGGTTCTTGATGATTTTGTCCTGTCCGGAAAATTCTCCCAGCCCCTGCGGCCTTATAATTCCGTCAATTTCCTTATCTTTGCCCGCGTTGACATCGTGCGGATTGAAATCTGCTCCCATCGGC
>CAVIXF010000206.1:0-3963 GCA_963646585.1 Candidatus Gastranaerophilales bacterium HUM_1
TATTATATATAGTGTATATCGTCGTGGAGACGGTCGCGGCCGGTCTTATGTTCGCCCGCAGACGGCAGCAGCCGGACAGGTCGAGGGTTTTCATCGCGTTCTTCTTCTTTCTGAGCGCGGCGAGCGCGGTGGCCGGGATGGTTCTCAGGATTATGCGGGTCGCTCCCTTCGTCTCGGGGGAGGTTATGACTCCGCTCAGCATAATCCTCGGATTCATAACCTATTTCCTCCTGCTGCTCTACCCGATCGAGGTGATGCGCCCCCGCTGGCTGAATGTCGGCAGGGCTGTGGGGATTCTCGCGCCGTGGCTGTTCTTTCTGTTCTGCCTTGTCGCCCTGATGCCGTTCGGAGGGGTGCGCAGTCTCCGATCTCTTTCCGACACCGCCCGCAACATCGGGTGCACCGACGTCTACCTGAGGGTGGTTATGTCGCTGATTTTCATCCCCTACGGGATATGGCTGTGCCGGTTCCAGTACAACTGGAAGAGGAGCAGCGCGTCGAAAGTGTGGATGCGTTCCATCGTCGCGCTGGCGATGCTGATGACGGTGACATTCTCCCTGCACAGCATTTTCGGCATAGGCTGGATGCTCTACGCGCATTTCGCCCTCTATTTCCTTCTGACGTTCCTCATCCTCCGATTTGAACTCGGCGCCCGGCTGCGAGTGCCAGAGGGGGAGGACGGCGATGCCGGAAACATCGCGAATGCAGATGTCTTCCAGGGGCTTGCGCCTGGCTCTGCGTCCGGTTTTGCACCGGGTTCTGCATCTGTCCCTGCATCTGGCTCTGCGACGGACTCCGTGTCCGGCTCCGCGTCTGATTCCGCGTCTGATTCCGCGTCTGATTCCGCATCCGATTTTGCGCCCGATTTTGCGCCCGGTTCTGAAGCCGGTTCCGCGACATTCGATGAAACCGGCGAGGGAACTTGCTCCTGTGCCGCTCCGGACGCTGATTCCGGAGACGCGGCGGAGTCTGACGGGGGTTCTTCTCCGAAAGTCGTCCCATCCCGCGTGATGGAAAAGCTCAAGGCCGCGATTGACGACCCCCTCGTGTGGCAGAACCCCGAGATGAACGTCGGCATACTGTGCGACCTCGTGGGGACGAACACCAACTATCTTCAGAAAGCCATCCGGGAGATGGGCTGGCAGTCCTACTCCGATATGATAAACCGCCGCAGGGTGGAGTACATCTGCGAAAGACTGTCATCCGGGGAGACTGACAACATCCAGGACGCGTTCTACCGCGCCGGCTACCGCTCCCGTGTCACCGCCTGGAGGAACTTCGCCGCCATCACGGGCGTCTCCCCTCTTGAATGGACTTCCAGGCTCGGGGAAAGATTCGACGCGACTGTTTCAAAAAAGAGAAAATTGTCGTGATTTTCTGATTTTGGAACATCGTTTCATCCGTTTTCTTGCTTACCCGTGCAATTATTTGCTTATATTTGCATCGTTTTGCTTGCGGGAGGCAAACGGACACTCCCGCGCACTGGATTTGAAACGAAAACCATTATTAAATTATTTACAATGAAAAAGTTTATCTTAGTTCTTGCAGCTGCCACTCTCGCAGCAGTCGCAGTAAGCGCACAGCCTCGCGCAATCGGTGCACGTCTTGCGTATGGTCTTGAGGTTTCTTATCAGCATCAGCTCAGCCAGTCAAATATGGTGTCCGCCGAGCTTTCTTTCCCTGGTTTCTTCGGTATCGGAGCGAATGCGACTTATGACTGGCTCAATCCGTTCGGAACGGAGATTCCGTGGAATCACAAGGGTGAGTGGAACTGGTATCTCGGAGCAGGTGCAGGTCTCGCTTGCTATTTTAATTATGCGTTCAGTGTCGGTGTAGGCGGCCGCGTGGGTGTCGAGTACAATTTCTGGTTTCCGCTCCAGCTCTCATTCGACTGGCGTCCTATGATCGGACCTGACATCTATATCGGCGACTGGCGTTATGACGGACATCATGTAGGATTCTCCGGCTACGGCCTCTACGCAGGTGCAATCGCCCTCGGCGTAAGGTATCTGTTCTAAAAACAGACTTGCATACAATCTCAAGGAGCGACCGGTTTCCGCCGGCCGCTCCTTTTGTTTATATGCGGTGAGATTTCACGCCATATGCGAAAAGAGTTGTATATTTGTTGATTGGTTTTGAGTTCAAACGGGACATATCGCTATTGTTCTATGCTGTTATTTCGATGAAACCCTCAATCAGATATGCTTTCAGAATGGTGCATATTGACAATGTGCCACATATACTCTCGTATGGTTTTGTGCACAAGGACTCTCTCGACGCCGATCCGAACTATGTCCGGATTGGCGACCAGTCGGTGATTGATGTCCGGGAGTCTCTGCGTCTTCAAGACGAGGCTGCCATCGGTTCCTACATCCCCTTCTACTTCGGCCCAAGATCGCCTATGCTGTATGTCGTTCAACACGGGTATAACGGAGTCCGGCGATATGACCCTTCCGTTCTGGTCTATTGCGTCGTCCGTATCGATGATTTGATCCGCCGGAACATTGATTGCGTGTTCACGGACGGGCACGCATTGAATTTCCTGACCAAGACATACCCCAAAGAATCTCTGGCGGTCATCGATGAGATAATAAATTACGATGATGTCTATACACGATTCTGGATCAATGAAGACGACCGGGACCTCAAAAGAAGGAAGGAGGCCGAGTTGTTGCTTAAGGATGAACTGCCTCCTGAACTGGTGAGGGGGTATGTGGTTTATGACGAGGCGGCGAAGGACAGGCTCATCGGATTCGGTGTCAACCGGGAGAGGATTGTTGTCAAGAGCGATTATTACTTTTAGAATTTATGATACATTTCACGAAAGGGAATCTTTTGGAGAGCGATGCACAAGCCTTGGTCAACACCGTCAATACCGAAGGGGTTATGGGCAAGGGGATCGCCCTGCAGTTCAAAGAAAAATTTCCGGAAAATTATCGGCTGTACCGCGACGCCTGCAAGAATCACCTTGTCAATGTCGGGAAAATGTTCATCACAAGCGAGTCCACATTGACTGGCGTCAGAATCATTGTGAACTTCCCGACCAAAACCACGTGGAAAAAGCCGTCGGAATATTCCTACATAGAGGAGGGGCTGTGTTCATTGAGGGCGGAAATATTGTCGAGGGGCATAAGCTCCATCGCCATCCCGCCTTTAGGCTCTCACAATGGAGGTCTTGACTGGTCGGTCGTCAAGCGTATGATCGTAGAGCATCTGCAGGATTTGGGCTGCCAGATATATCTGTATGAGCCTTCTGATGAGATTGTCGAGAAAATGAAAAGCGAAAGGCTCAGATTGACTCCGGCCAGAGCTATGATGCTGGACATCTTGTGCGATATGGTTTCGTATGGCGAGTTCGCGTCCGTATTCGCCGCCGAAAAGGCTGTTTATTTCCTACAGAGAAACGGGGCGCGCGACATTTTCAACATAGAGTTCACAAGAAGTTTTTACGGGCCGTACTCGAAAGGGAAAGTCGCCCACGTGCTTTATTATCTGAACGGCAGCTATCTTCGCGGAATGGGCGGTATGCAGAACAGGCCGTTCGATGAAATCTGGATTTTTGATGACACCCACAAGGTGGTGTCCGAATACCTCGGCAGTGACTCGAACAAAAGATACAGGGATATATGCAATCGGACGAAGCAGTTCCTGAGGGGCTTTTATTCGACTTATTCTCTCGAGCTGTTGTCGACTGTCGACTACATACTCCAAAACGACAGCCGTCTGGATAATTGGAAGAACCGTGAGTTCTCCGATGTTCTGTCAATCGTGAACGAGGACTTGTGCGGATGGAGTCAGCGGAAAGAGACACTGTTCGCCGGCAGCGAATATCTCCCCATCATTCTGAATCATCTCAGGCAATAGCCCCATACTCAGAGGAACAGCCCGTCCATATCGACCTGTGTGCCGACGATGCCGCTGTAGGCGTTCTCCTTCACGCCGTAAGTCGTGACGAACGTGTGC
>CAVIXF010000207.1:0-3956 GCA_963646585.1 Candidatus Gastranaerophilales bacterium HUM_1
GAATTATGGTTTCCAAAAATTAAGTGACAATATTTTGAAAATTTGCTGTTTTTTATGTTTTTTTCTTTGCGGTGCGGAAATTTTGCGTACCTTTGCATCCCCGTCGGAAACGAAAGGGAATACGAAATATGTGGAGAGATTTGTCTGCTTGCAACCACTCGAAAAAATGCTAAAATGTGATGAAGGTCACAGACCTGACAGTGTGTTTTTATAGCGGCTCTGCATATTTCGAAAATATGTGGAGTTATTTTTTTTATCCGCTAAAAGGCGCATTGCTGCGTTACGCTTCCTCAACCAAATCCTCACAACCACAAGGTTGCTCCGGTTTGGATTTCGTCGCAAGCCTTGCACTGCATCCTTTTATCGAATAAAAGCTATAGAAAATGATTATGAATAATTATCTCTTTACTTCGGAGTCCGTTTCTGAAGGGCATCCGGACAAGGTCTCAGACCAGATTTCAGACGCTATACTTGATGAGTTTCTCCGGCAGGATCCGGAGGCGAAGGTGGCCTGCGAGACATTCTGCTCGACGGGGCTTGTGGTCGTGGGAGGAGAGGTCCGCTCCGATGACGCATATGTGGACATACAGAAGGTCGTGCGCGACACGGTGAACCGCATCGGCTACAACAGGGCGGAGTACCGCTTCGACGGCAATTCCTGCGGAGTGATGAGCACGCTGCACGAGCAGTCGGCTGACATCAACCGGGGCGTGGTCGGCAAGGACAGGGACGTCGAGGACGAGGCGGACGCGCAGGGGGCCGGCGACCAGGGGATGATGTTCGGCTACGCCTGCCGGGAGACCGAGGACTATATGCCGCTTCCGCTCTATCTCTCCCATCTTGCGCTGCGTGTGCTCGCGAGGATACGCCGGGAGAAGGATTCGAGGATGCCGTATCTCCGTCCGGACGCGAAGTCGCAGTTCACGATTGAATATGACGGACAGACGGGGAAGCCGGTGCGGGTGCATACGATAGTGATCTCCACCCAGCACGACGAGTTCCTCCCGGACGACTTCTTTATGCAGTCGAAGATACGCAAGGATGTGGAGGAGATTCTCATCCCGGAAATCCTCAAGGAGCTGCATCCGGACACCGCGGCCCTGTTCCACGGCGTGTTTGACGAGCAGAGCAACCCCGAAGGCTTCATCCTGCACGTGAACCCGACCGGAAAGTTCGTAATCGGCGGCCCTCACGGGGACACGGGGCTCACGGGACGCAAGATCATAGTGGACACCTACGGCGGGCGCGGGGCGCACGGCGGCGGAGCGTTTTCGGGGAAGGACCCTTCCAAGGTGGACCGCTCGGCTGCCTACGCGGCGCGCTACATCGCGAAGAACCTCGTGGCCGCGGGAGTGGCGGACGAGCTTCTGGTGCAGATCTCCTACGCCATCGGGGTGGCGCGTCCGGTCAGCATCTTCGTGAACAGCAACGGCACAGCCGCCATAGATTCCGCCGGGATTCAGGACGCTGACGCCCGGGGCGGTGATGTGCGATGCGGCGGCGTGCAGCGACCGGGTGCGCAGTGCGGAGGTGCGCAGAACCCGGGGGCGCAGAGCGGAGACAAGCAGATTACAGGTGCGCAGAGCGGAGGACATAAGGGGGAGAAGTTCAGCGATGCCTTCATAGCGAAGAAAATCGGAGAGCTGTTCGACCTCCGTCCGGCGAAAATCATAGAGAAATTCGGTCTCAAGAACCCGATTTACGAGCCGACCGCAGCCTACGGGCATATGGGACGCAAGCCCTACCGCGCCGAAGTCGAACTCGTCCGCCACGGAGTCCGCAGCCGCAAGGAAGTCCAGTTCTTCGGCTGGGAGCTGCTCGACAGCACGGATCTCGTCAAGAAGGCGTTCGGGCTGTGACATCTGTTCCTTACGCGAAAAGGTCGTCAAGCGTTATGACTTTCTGGAATCTTCCGGAATATTCATTCATCTTGAGACCGTAGGTAGTTATCAAGACGCTCGACACGCTCCGCCTGTGTTTGAAGAAGTTCGACGCATAGTCAATCCTTGACAATATTTTCCGGGAATATGAAGCCGTGACGGCGTATTCGTCATTGCAGAATTTTATTTCGCAGACATTGACGACCCTGTCCGCACGATCTATCATAAGGTCTATCTGCATCCCCTCCTGCGTGTCAGTTCCTTCGACAGACCAAGCCGATTCATTTGTGCATACGCCGCTTATCCCCAGCGCCCGCTTCACCTGATCTATGTGAGAGAAGACAACTTCTTCAAACGCATATCCGAGCCAGCTGTTCATCGCCGGAGAATTGTAATGCATCTGCCAGAAATTTTTCTGCAGCCTGTTCGCCTTCACGTGATGAAGGTAGAACGAACAGAACGGATCCGCCATCCTGTATCTCGCAATCTTTTCACCGAACGGTTTGTACTGGACTATCAGACGGCTTTTTTCCAGAGCGCTTAGCGACTTCGAGAATGTGCCGCCCGAGACGGAATTGATTTTCGAGACGATCTCCTCCCGCGTCAGCCCTCCCCTCCTGCTTCCTACGCTCGTGATGATCGACTTCAGAAATTCCGGATTGGCGAACTGCGACGAGAAGAGCCTGTCGAACTCATCGTACAGGACGGAGTCCCTGTCGAACAGCAAGGCGTCGACGTTCTGCACAACGCTCAACTCCCTGCGGAACTGGGACAGGTAATAGGGTATGCCTCCGAATGCCATATAAGCCTGAACTATGTCGTATCTGTCAAGATGAAATCCCTCCTCCCTGAAGAAGTCTTCACACTCGCGCAACGTGAACGGCCGGACGTGTATGCTTGATGTGACCCTGTCATAAAGACCGCCCTTGCTTTCCAGCATCTCATCGCATATCCAGGAGGTCGCCGACCCGCACACAATCAGCTTCACGTGCTTTCTGGAGGAGCACCAGTCGTTGCAGAAATGCTCGAATGCGCTGACAAAACCGGAACGAGGAGTGTCCATCCAGGGCAGTTCATCAATGAATATGACCTGATTGCTCCCATCCGATTTGCTGTCCAGAAGTTCCTGCAGCAGATGAAACGCATCAATCCAGGTCTCCGGACATCTCTCCTCCTTTTTCAGTCCATAAGTTTTCAGAGAATAGAAGAATTCCGTCAACTGATTCTGCATCTGGCCTTTGGCCGCCCCTTTCTCCACCGGAGAAACCGCCGTATGCTTGAACGCATAACTGTTGTTGAAGAATTCATTGACAAGAAAAGTTTTTCCGACCCTTCTCCGGCCATATACGACTACAATCTGAGCGTTTTTTCTGTCCAACGCCTTCTGCAGCATTTGTTTCTCAAGTTTTCTTCCTATCATTTCGCATTCCTTATTTGGCCACAAATATAGCAAAATATATTGTTTTGGCTGAATAAAGAATTTAATTCAGCCAAAACACAATCAAAATACCGCGTTTTGGCCAAATAAGGAGTCACACCCCGGTCCAGTGGATGCGGATTCCCCTCCGCTCCATCCCCCGGAACCAGGTCATCTGGCGTTTGGCGAACTGGTGGATGGCGATGGCGAGACGGGTGCGCATCTCATCGTAAGTCAGCTCCCCTTTTATGTACAGAGTGACGAATTTGTATTCAAGACCGTAATATATGAGGTCTTCGGCGGGAATCGGGGCGCGGGCTGGGACGCTCTCTCCGGCGGAAACTATTTCGTCCGGGGCGATATCCTTACCGGAGGAGACAGTTTCGCCAGAGGTGATGTCCTTGCCGGAGGGGACGGCCTCTCCGGCTGGCGGGACGCCGTCGAGCAGCCCGCGGATTTCCTCGACCATCCCTTCTTTCAGACGTGCGTCCAGCCGGGCGTCGATGCGGGCGTTGCGGACTTCGCGGGAGACGAGCGTTCCGATGTAATACGCCTTCTTCGGGAGATATGCCGTGCGGTTCACCGGATGCTCCGATTCATAGACGGCGATTTCGAGAGCGCGGACAAGACGCTTGCGGGTGTCGTAGTCGGTGCTGTTG
>CAVIXF010000208.1:0-3912 GCA_963646585.1 Candidatus Gastranaerophilales bacterium HUM_1
GAACAAGATGATGGTACGCTACCAGTTTATGGACGCATACGCCGACAAGTACGGCTCTGGCGCATACTCCTACTATTTCAACAACTCCTCCTACAAGATGTCAGACAGAACCAACACCGTTGTCCTTGAACTCAACTCCAGACTTTCCGAGATGGTGTCCAATGAGTTCAGAGCTACCGGCGTCTTCGTGAGGGATCAGCGGAGCGTGCCTTACAAGGGGGCATCTATGTACATAAATGACAACATCAATGTAAGCATCGGGACCGAATACTCTTCGGGAGCCAATTCGATGTCGTCCGACACCTACACGATCGCGGACAATCTGTCGATCTTCGCCGGCAACCACGACATCACGGTCGGCACTCACAACGAAATCTACCGTTTCAACAACCTCTTCCTCCAGTATGCCTACGGCGGCTACACATATAAGTCTCTGTATGATTTCTTCGCGGGAACTCCGAGCAAGTTCAACTACAGATATGCTGACACCACACTCGACGGAGTGGACAGCCCTCTGTGGAAGGCCACGACATACGCCGCGCAGTTCGGTCTCTATGCGCAGGACGAGTGGAAGCCGACCCGCAACTTCACTCTCACATACGGCGTCCGTATGGATATCCCGGTTCTTTTGAACAAGCCTACGGCGAACGAGTCGTTCAACGCATCAGAAATTTCGGCGGCCACTGGAGAGAAGGTGGGCGTGACTCCGAAGGCGACTCCGCTCTTCTCGCCGAGAGTCGGTTTCCGCTGGTGGATTGACGACACCCACAGGTCTCTGCTCAGGGGCGGTGCCGGACTCTTCACCGGGCGTGTGCCTTTCGTGTGGCTCTCGAACGCATACAACAACACAGGCGTGGAGGCTAAGTCCATCACTGTCACAGACCCAGGCTCTGACTTCCCTAAGACAAGTGATCCGTACAATGATGTGGTAGTCACAGGGAAGGCCGCCGCCGGAGGAAAGGCCACCATCAACACCCTCAACAGGAACTTCAAGTACCCGCAGGTGTTCCGCGTCAATCTCGGCTTCGACCAGGATTTCGGCGAAGGCTGGAAACTTACCCTCGACGCGCTCTATTCGAAGACGCTCAACAACGTGTTCTTCCGTAACCTCGCCCTTACGAGTGGGGACGCGAAGGCCTATGCCGTGAATGCCGCCGTAGCTGATTCGAATCCAGGCAGCGTCGCCGCGTACTATGCCGCGAACGATGATTATGATGCCATCGTCGCCCTCGAGAACACGAACAAGGGTTACACCTATTCCCTCAGCGCGATGCTCAACAAGCATTTCAACTTCGGTCTCGACCTTATGGCGTCCTACACCTACGGGCATTCATATTCGGTCAATGACGGAGCCTCTTCAATCGCGCTTTCCAACTGGCAGAACTACCTTTCGACCGACGTCACCACTCCTGAGCTCTCATATTCCGTATTCGACCGTCCTCACAAGGTTATGGGTATGATTTCATACACTTCTCCGGCCTACGGGAAGATTATGAAGACCAGCGTCACTCTCTCTTATGAGGGGCAGAGCGGAGCCCGTTACAGCTATGTCGCGAAGGAGACTGTTGATTTCAACGGCGACGCCTACACCAAGAAAGGCGTTCTTCTCTATGTCCCGACACAGGAGGAGCTTACCCAGATGAACTGGGCCACGCCGCAGGACGCTCTCAACTACGAGAACTTCATCCGCTCCGACAAATACCTGAACAACAACAGGGGGCAGTTCGCGAAACGTTTCGGCGGCATCTATCCTTTCGAGCACCATTTCGACCTCCATATCGCCCAGGATTTCTATTACGACAAGAAGCACGGCAGGAAAGTGCAGGTTGTCGTCGATTTCCTCAACCTTGCGAATATGTTCAACAGGGCTTGGGGTCTCTACTACACTAATTCCTGGACAAGGCAGGTTCTTGAAATCACCGATGTGACCAAGGACGCTTCGGGAAATGTCACTCCGACATATAAGTTCAATCCTTACGACGTGACGTTCACCGACTTCTCGTCAAGGTGGCGCTGCCAGCTCGGACTTAGGCTTACATTCTGATGAACAAGGTGTTATTAAAATTTGAAACAACAGTTATGAAAAGAATATTGAAAATATCCGCCGTCCTCTGCGCAACGGCCGCCGTCTCTCTTTCGTGTCTCAAAGAGGGGGGGGCGCTATCAGCCGGATTGACTCTTGACAAGACGGAGGTGACGGCCGAGGGGACTTCCGCAGCCGAGCTGACAGTGAAAGTGACTGCGGACGGTGACTGGTTCGCAATCGCCCCGGAATGGATTGAGGTGACTCCCGCCGTAGGCTCAGGCAGCACCGACGTCAAAATCAAAGTCGCCGACAACGTGGACGGGTATAAGGAACTCGCCGGCCCTCGAAGCGGTTATGTCTCCTTCTGCTACGGGACGGACGGCATCTCCGCGCTTCTTGTGAACCAGAAGGGGGAGAACGGCCTCGATTCGTCACGCCAGTACTCCAAGGTCACCGAGGCTGAGGACATCACCGCCGGCTCATATCTCATAGCCTTCGTCAACGGCGGGAAGACTCTCGCCCTCAAACCGTTCAGCGCCACTTCCGAAACATACTATTCCTATCTGTATGCGGACGAGGTGACTGACAAAGACGGCGTGGTGGAGACACAGAACGCCAACAACTCCTTCGTTTTCGTAGAGACTGAAGGCGGGTACAGGCTGAAGATGTCCAACGGACGCTACCTGTTCCAGGCCTCCAGTCACGACAACTTCTATTCGACGGACACGGAAACGAAAGGGGATGTGTGGAGCGTGGCATTGAACGAAGACGGCACGGTGAAGATTGCCAATGTGACCGTTTCCAACAAGTACATTCAGTATTCGACGAGTCACAGTTCCGCCGGGGCGTACGACTCGGATCAGGACGGAGTCCTTCTTCCGGTTCTATACAAGGATTCAAAACCGGTTTCCACCGAGGTTCTCGTCGTCCCTGAAACAGTATCCGTCACTGCGGAAAGCACGACGGCGACGATAAGCGTCACATCCAACACGGATTGGAAGGTGAGATGCCACGACGGGTGGATAAAGGACTTCACGAAATCAGGCTCGAATGACGGGGTCATAGAAATAAGCTTTGACGCCAACGAGAGCACCACGGATGCAAGGACGGCGACTTTCCTGGTAATCGGGGAGGAGTCGAATGTCACCGTCACGTTCATCCAGAACAAGATCGCCACGACCGTGGCGGAACTTGTCGAGCAGATTGTTTCCACGAACAGCGGGAGCCAGAGTCAGTATTCCGTGACCATCGAGGAAAGCAATGCCGCAGTTGTCTCCTATGTCAACGGGAACAACGTGTTCATCGAGGATGAGACTGGAGGCGTTCTTCTCTTCAAGAATAACCACGGTTTCATCGCCGGCACGAAGATTTACGGCAAACTCACGGGCTCCGGTTATATCTTCAAAAGCCTCCCTGAAATCACTTCTCTTGACGGCGCGACAACGGCCGCGGGTGGTGAGATTCCTTGCACGGAAATAACCCTGTCCGAACTTCTTAAGAATTACGACCGCTATATTAGCTGCCGCGTGCTTCTGAAGAATGTGACAGTGACGGATGCGATTGACGGATCAGACAGGGATGGCAAGGTCAAGTCCGGTGACGATGAAATCGCCGTCCGCGCCCAGTCACAGACTCTCAGTCTGTCAAATGGGAAAACCGGAGACTTGATTGCATTCCCGTCAATCTACAATGGGAACAAACAGCTGGCGTTCTTTGAAAACGATCAGTTCACTGAGAAAACCGAGTAACGGACTTATAAACGAACATCACAGGCGGTCGGATTTCCGGCCGCCTGTTTTCATTCTGCCGGGTGTTACAGCCCCCTCGCTTCTTCGACGGCATAGTCCCGCTGCGCAAGAATGTCAATCTCGTTCATAATGCCCTTG
>CAVIXF010000209.1:0-2121 GCA_963646585.1 Candidatus Gastranaerophilales bacterium HUM_1
TCGGCGGCAAATACAACGATGTCTACACGACCCCGACAAAGGCACAGCGAACCGTGTTCGACCTGCTCGGGATAAAGTATGCATACAAGGGAGAGGAACTGAATGCCGATTCCGAAGCGCCGCAGAATCTATAGCCACAGCCCCCATCTGTCAAGCAATCCCTGGCGTGTGGTTACAAACGCTCGGGATTTTCGGATTACAAGGAAGAACGCGACAGACTGACACTGAAGATGCTGGAGTCGGAGACGCTATAGCAAAACTGACAGGCTGCGCATTTTGCGTATTCTGTCAGTTTTGTCATTATTGAACATCTCAGTCCTTGTCTTTCAGCTCGTTCTCGATGTCCTCAATGCTTGGAAGAGTACTCTTGAACTCCGCCGGATATACCTTTGACAACTCGTATTCTGAGATCCCTATCGGTTGGGAACTGGATTCAAGGGCGTATTGGGCGAGGACATTGTCCTTTGTCTTGCAGATCAGCAGTCCGATTGTCGGATTGTCTGTAGGAGTTTTCAACATATGGTTCACGGCTGACACATACGTCCCCAGCTGCCCGACATCTCCCGGTTGAAATTTCACGGCCTTGACTTCTATGACGACATAACAACGCAATCTCGTATTGTAGAACAGCATATCTATGAATTGTTCCGTATTCCCTATGACAAGGCGATATTCACGTCCCATAAAAGCGAAACCCGTACCGAGTTCCAGAAGGAATTGTTCTAAGTTTTTCATCAGGGCAATTTTCAGTTCTTCTTCCTTGTAGGGAGTTGTCAGGGCTGCGAAATCGAACAGGTAAGGATCTTTCGTCATTTCCTGTGCAAGTTCACCTTCGGGGAGGGTCAGAGAGAAATTCGTGACTGCTTTTCCTTCCGGTTCTTTGAGGTCAAGATCTATCGCATTCTGAAGAATACTTCTGGACCATTTCTTTTCAAGAATCAGACGCACATAGTAAAATGCCCTTTTCGGATTGTTGTAGAATTTGTCAATGAGATAATGATGATGTCCCCACGGTATGCGGAATATGATGGACTTCAGCTGTTCATATTCAATTTTGCCCACAAGCTGTGGGTAAAATGTATCCAATTGAGAATAAAGGATATAGAATCTTTTTGCATACCCAAGATTAGTTGGCGATAAGCCTTTGACTCCGGGCAGTTTTGCTGTCAAATCCTGGCTGATTGATTTAGTGACACCTTCGCCCCACCTGCTTTCGGCCTTCTTATTGACGATGTCTTCCCCGGTTGACCAATAGAATCTGAGCAACTCCTCGTTGACTTTGACAGTCGCGCGGATTTGACAACTACGGTATCTCTCAACAAGTTGATTTATCCACTGACTATAATCGCTGTCAATATTCATCAATTTGCTCATATTTTCATCTTTTTTACAAATATAGTTCTTTATTTTCTATTTCTTCCGGTACTTTCCGTGCGAGACGTTCTCCAACTTGCCGGAATCGCACCAGCGTTGGATGATGCGGTCGGCGGTGCGGGGATTGATACCGAGTGGATACATGGTAAGGACATAGATACCCCGATAGGGCTTTCTTTACATCCTTCCCACTCCCACAACCTCCAGATCAAACTCCTCTATCAGTGCGAGGACATTGCCGTGTTGTTCCGGGGAAATGTACTTCTGAATCTGGAGGAATACCGGGTTGAGTGCCTGGGTGTTGCCGGACATATTGCCTGAGGTGTTTCCGACATTGACTGATGTCGTGTCTGCGGAGTCTCCTGCGGTATCGCCGTTCTGTCTCCAGCGGATGAGCAGGTCGGCGATGTCGATGTGGGCGGCGTGGTCTTCGGGGGTGGCGTTCCGGAGGACGAGGTCGGAGACGGTGATGGCGAGGTGGGGGCGCTCGGAGGCTTTCCGGCGCCAGGCGTCTATGCCGTCGATGTCGGGGAATGCCACGATGTTGCGTCCGCGGAGGACTTCGATGCGGTCGTTCATCTGGGCTTTGCCGCCGGTGGCGAGCCAGATGAAGTCGGGGCAGAAGATGGAGGCTATAACGGCTGTCTTCTCTGACTCCACGAGGGCGGCGGGCTTGTCCGGGTATTGGGGAAGCAGATGCTCTCCGAAGAGGCATTGGGTGAGAGTCCAGCCATCGGGGAGCATCCC
>CAVIXF010000209.1:2370-3884 GCA_963646585.1 Candidatus Gastranaerophilales bacterium HUM_1
ACGGACGGTGCGGCTTACCATGTCGGCAGGGATGGTGCAGACATCGGGAGCGGAATGGACGGGCGCAGGCACGGCCGCAACGGATTTGGAGCGGAATGATTGCCGGGCGGCGTATTCGTTCCAGGACTCGCGCCAGTCTTTCTCACTCGGAGGATAGAGGCTGTAGCCACAGGAGGACTCGTGGTCGCAGCGGCCGTAACGCTCTATGTCGGCCGGGCGGTTGTCTTCATCGACGTAGGGGGCGAAGCAGTGTCTGCGTCCGCAGGATGGGCAGGTGAAGCGGGTGCTTCCGCCGGCGTATTTGAGGAGGTGGTAGCGGTATTTCATAGGCCTTCCTCCTCTTTGAACGGAAGCCGCTGTTCCGGGTGTTCCGTCTGTTCCGCGAGTGGAACAGACGGAACGGATGGAACAGGGTCGGGGTGCTCGGCAGGGATGGTGATGTTGTTCTCCTTCGCCTTCTTCAGTCGGCGGAAGACGGTGGTGCTTGCCATATCGAGGGCGGATGCGATCTCGCGGACGGATTTGCCGTCGCGCTGGAGTTTGAGGATTTCTATGATCTCGTCGTAGTCATCGGCGGCGGCATCGCGGCTCCGGAGGTGGTCGGACTCGTGGGCATAGCTCTGGATCTCGAAGCGGAGGCAGCCGTCGGTCTTGGCGATGTCGAGGATGATGACATTGTCGGAGTCGTACTGGTATTCACCGGTGCGGACCTTGACCTGCTTGAGGTAGCGGAGGCGGTCGTCTTTGGCGCTGCGCGCGAGGGCTATGCCGGCATCGAAGAAGTTGATGAGCTTGGCGCTGCCCGCGAGGTCGTTCTGGGTGATGGGCTCCCAGCCACGGCGCTTGGGCGTGTGGGCGATGACGATGGTGGTGAGGGAGTGGAGTTTCTTGAGGCTGATGAGCCTCATCATAAAGCTGCCGGCGGTGGAGCCTTTCTCGGAGTCGTTGCAGATGAAGGTGATGTTGTCGATGACGAAGAACTTTGTTCCCTGCCTGGCTGCTTCCTCGATGGAGCCGAGTATCTCCTGCTCGAGATCCGCCCCGGCGATGAGTTCGGGGGCGATCTCGGCGCGGGTGAAGTTGGCGGGGAAGATGTGGCGGTAGCCGGTGGCGGGGTCGGTGTAGCGCATCTGGAACTGCTTGGCCGAGAGTTCGAGGTCAACGTAGAGTATCCTTTCCTGCCGGGCGATGTCCTCGGCTATCTGGATGGCGAGGATGGATTTGCCGACATTGCTGGAGGCGAAGATGACGGTGTTCTCGTACTGGACGATGAGGTTGTGGAAGTACGTCTTGGGGTCGGGTGTGTTAATCGAGTCCTCAATCCAGTCATTCGCGGATTTTATGGCGAGAAGGCCTACTCGCCTGGGTGATTTGCTTGCCTTGACTGCCTCGGCGGCGATGGCGGGGCGCGGATCGCCGGGTTGTTTATTTGCCGGCATTGTCTTTCCTCCTTCCGAAGAGTTCCACCGCGTAGTCGGCATCGACGATTATTTTGCGGCCGTTCTGGCGGACGG
>CAVIXF010000210.1:0-3873 GCA_963646585.1 Candidatus Gastranaerophilales bacterium HUM_1
TCAGAGTTTATGAATCCGGCCACGCCGGATTCATAAACTCTGACCCCCTATGAACTCCCGCAGAATTGAAGTGGGCGGAATCCCGGCGATCTCATCCGGGCTGAGCGTGACGATGAGGCTGAGGAACTTCAGCAGGCGCACGGCCTCGCTGTAAGCCGGCGACGTCGGGCTGATGCGGCGCAGGAGCGGCTCGACATAATATTTCAGAGTCGGAAGCTCGAAAATCAGAGCCGAATTGAACATAATGTCGGCGTTCTCCTGGAAGGGGAAGATGTTCCGGTTCTCTCCCCGGCGCACGCTCGGCCAGCGGAGAATCGTCTCTTCCGGAGACACCCCTCTGACGCGGTTGTCGCGCACGATGCGGCGGAGCAGACGGCTGTCAGTGGTGGAGATGCTGTTGTTCTCGTCGAGCGAGAGGGACGTGAGCGCGGAGGCATAGACACGGAAAATCCTCGAATTGTCCACGCCCGGCACCATCTCCGGGTTCAGCGCGTGAATCCCCTCCATTATGAGGATGTCGTCCTTTTCGAGCTTCATCCAGTTGCCGTCGAACAGCCTCGTCCCGCTCTTGAAGTCGAATTTCGGAATCTCCACCTCGCGCCCGTCCAGCAGGTTGTTGAGCTGGCCGTTGAGGAAGTCGAGATCCATCGCCTGAAGCGACTCGAAGTCGTAGTGCCCGTTCTCGTCTTTCGGGGTGCGGGCGCGGTCGACGAAGTAATTGTCAAGCTCGATGACCTTCGGGTTCAGCCCGAGAATCTTGCACTGCTGCGCCAGACGGAGCGAGGACGATGTCTTTCCGGACGATGACGGGCCGGCGATGAACACGATTTTCACATCGTTGCGGCTTTTCTTGATCGCGTCGGCGATTTCGGCGTATTTCCTTTCGTGACGGGCTTCGGTGATGTTTATGATCTTGCCGGCATATCCCCCGAGTATCGCCTTGTTCAGAGTCCCCACGCTGCGGATGCTGATTATCCGGCACCATTTCTCGTGCTCGTCGAGAGCCGCCGCGAGTTTCGTCTGCCTTTTCATCGGCAGAATCCTCCCCTTGTGCCCGAGGCCCGGATACTGGAGGCACATCCCCTTTCCGAACGGGCGGAGTTCGAATGTCTTCAGATAGCCGGTGCTCGGAACGAGAGGGCCGTAGAACGTGTCCGCCGTGTCCCCGAGACAGTGGATGTCGAAGGTGTAGTATCCGAGCGTCCTGAGCAGCTCCGTCTTCTCCGGCTGCCCGTTCTTCCCGAAAATCTCCGCCGCCTCATCCGCGAGGACGACGGACTTCCGGAACGGAATGTCTTCATTGACAATCTCTTCCATCCGGCCCTTTAGGGCGGCGATTTCTTCCCGCGACGGCGCACAGACATTGTATCTCACGCTGTCCGCACTGTCGTGCAGCTCGCAGTAGAGCCCGCTCGGAAGGGCGTATTTGATGTTCAGGAACTTGTCCGGAAACCTGTCCCTCGCCGCCTTCTGGAGCAGGAAGCAGAGCGAACGGATATATGTCCGGATTCCGTTCTGATGTCCGTAGCCTATGAACTGTATCCTGTGGGGGCGGCATATCTCGAAGTCAAGCCCCTTCAGCGAGTTGTCGACCAGGGCCGCGAGAATCTGCTTGTCCTGCGTGCCCGCCGCCTCATCGGGCATCAGATCCTTCGCGACGTCGAGAAGCGTAGTCCCGAATTCGACGTCAAGCTGTCCTTTCGTGTTTTCGCAATAAATCCGTATCTTATCCATATATCGTCATATTTTTATTTCGCACGAATCCCCTCTTTTCTCTCTTGAGACGGGGAAACGCCATTCAGCAAATTAACGACCGAATCAGCGCTGTGCGGACATATTTTCTACAAAATTAGTAATTTTGCAATATGGAACGGAACGACGGCTACATCGAAATACGCGGCGCGAAAGCGCATAATCTTCAGAATGTTTCTCTTGACATACCTCGCGGCAAGTTCGTGGTGATCACGGGCCTGAGCGGAAGCGGAAAGTCTTCGCTCGCGTTCGACACGCTCTATGCGGAGGGGCAGCGGCGCTATATGGACACGCTCTCGACCTACGCGAAGCACTTTATGGGCATACTCGAAAAACCTCAGGTGGAGAGCATCGAGGGGCTCAGCCCGGTCATAGCGATAGAGCAGAAGACCACCGGCAAGAATCCGCGTTCGACTGTCGGGACGATTACGGAAATATATGATTTCCTGAGACTTCTGTATGCCCGTGCGTCAAAAGCATATTCCCCGGCGACGGGAAGGGAGATGGTGCGTTACACTGACGAACAGATCGTCTCGCTCATTCTCGGGAATTTCGACGGGCGCAGGTGCCTGCTGCTCGCGCCTCTCGTGAGGGGGCGCAAGGGACATTACAAGGAGCTGCTCGCCCAGATGCGCAAGAGGGGATATGCGCAGGCGCGGATTGATTCCGAAATCGTCGAACTCTCCGAGGTCGAGGCTCTTGACCGCTACAAGCCGCATTTCATCGAACTCGTGGTTGACAGACTGAAGCCCGAGGCGAAGGACGGGAAACGCATACGGGAGTCCGTGATGACGGCTCTGAACCTCGGCAAGGGTTCGCTGGCGGTTCTGGATATGGAGACCGGCGCACTGCATCATTATTCGAAGCATCTTGTCTGTCCGGACACGGGGCTGTCCCTCGAAGAACCCGCCCCGCACACCTTCTCCTTCAATTCTCCGCAGGGATATTGCCCTCACTGCAAGGGTCTCGGGACCATAGTGAACGTCGATGTGAAGTCCATAATCCCGGACTCGTCGGTCTCGATCGCGGACGGGGGAATCGTGCCTCTTGGGAACATACGCCAGACGAGGAAATTCGACATAATCCGCTCCATCGCGAGGAAATATGATTTTTCGCTGTATGATCCCATAGAACTCATCCCGCAGGAGGCTCTGACGCTGATAATCTACGGTTCGGACGAACTTTTCAGGGTTGGGGAGGGGACGATGTCGGAGATGGTGTCGTTCCCGGGGATAGTCGGCGACATCGAGGACAAGATCGTGTGTCCGGAGTGCGGCGGGACGAGGCTGAAGAAGGAATGCGGCTGTTTCAGAATTGACGGGAAGCCCATCTGGGAGATCTCCGCGATGGAAATCGGCGTTCTGAAGGATTGGCTGCTGTCTCTGCCGGGGAAACTGGACGGGCGGGGCAACGCGATCGCCCGGGACATACTCAAGGAACTCAACGAGAGGGTGCGGTTTCTGCTCGACGTGGGGCTGGACTACCTCTCTCTCGACCGCGCCACGGCCTCGCTTTCCGGAGGTGAGAGCCAGAGGATAAGGCTCGCGACACAGATAGGCTCCAAGCTGGTGAACGTGCTCTACATCCTCGACGAGCCGTCAATCGGGCTGCACCAGAGGGACAACCGAAAGCTGATAGCGTCGCTGAAGGAGCTGAGGGGCAGCGGCAATTCGGTGATGGTCGTGGAGCACGACGAGGAGACGATGAGGGCGGCGGACTGGCTCGTGGACGTCGGGCCGGGGGCCGGCTCGGAGGGCGGGCGCATCTGCCTGAACGGCCCTTTTGAGCTGCTCGCCGCGCATCGGGCGGGGGCTTCCGCCGGTGAGGGCGGCGCAGCCGGTTCTGCGAATGGGGCTGCGGAGGCGTGCCAGGGAGTTCCGTCAGAGGAGGTTTCGGCGCGAGATGGCGGCGCGGCTGCGGCGGATGTCGAACGGCACTGCATCTTCGGAGATTCCGTCACTTTGGACTACCTGCTCGGAAGACGCCGGATTGAAGTTCCGTCGTCGCGCCGCCCCGGGAACGGCCTGTTTCTGACGATAAGGGGCGCGAGGGGGAACAACCTCAAGGGCGTGGACGCCGCGTTCCCTCTCGGATGCTTCATCGGGGTGGCCGGAGTCAGCG
>CAVIXF010000211.1:0-3866 GCA_963646585.1 Candidatus Gastranaerophilales bacterium HUM_1
GCCCTTCGAGCAGGTCTACGGCAGCCTTCACGATGTCGTCCCCCCGTGTCGGGTATATGGCCGATGCCGCCATAAGCCCCCTGCTGACGAGGTCGATGCCCTTGTCCCTCCCGGGAAGAGCGTCCACCCCGATTATGTCCCACAAGTCATTCCGTCCGTAACGCTCGTTGATGAGTTCGAGAGCTCCGGAGGCCATCCTGTCGTTGTGGAAGAATATTATGTCGGCCCCGACTCCGTCCTCAAGGAATCTCGCCATAGCCCTCCGGCCCCCGTCTGCGGTCCAGTCGCTGTACGCCTTGTACACGAGCGAGACGTTCCCCGCGTCTTTCAGCACGCTCATCATCCCGTCGTGACGCTCGTCCGCAGGCGAGGAGCCGTCGAGTCCGCAGATTTCCGCAAGCCGCACCCGCCGCCCGGCATAGTTCCCGGCTATGAACGAGCCGACGAGCACTCCTATCTCCCTGTTGTCGGGGCTGATGAACGAGGTGTATTTCGTCGAGTTGGCCTTCCTGTCCTCAAGAATGACCGGGATTCCGCTGTCGTAGGCGCGGTTTATCGCCGGGGTTATGCTCTCCGCCTTGTTCGGGGACACGATCAGGAGGTCGACCCCGGCGGCGACGAGCGAGTCGATCTGCCTCTCCTGGATGCGGTCGCTGTCATTGGCAGAGACTATGACGGCGTCCACGCCGTAAGAGAGCGCCGCCGCCGAAATCTCGGCGTTCTGCTTGGCTCTCCAGTCGTCGTCGCTGCACTGCGACACGCCGATCTTGGGGCGTCTCTCCCCGTCCCCGCAGCCCGAGACGAGCACGAGGCAGACGGACAGAGCCGTCAGGAGGATATGGTAATCACACCGCATCGAAAATCCGTTTAAGCACAGGGATATGGCAGATCCAGGCCACGCAGTGCTGCGGGAGCAGTCCGCAGAAGACCACCGCGAGCTTCGCTATGGCGGTCGGGATGTAGATGCGTCGCCCTTTGAACATCTTCCCGAGGGCGTTCTTCACCAGGGTCTGCGGATAGATCATCACCCCGAGCCTGTGGGCGAGCCGGCGGAGATTCGGGGCGAGGGTTATCAGCGGAGTGTCGACCGCCGAGGGGCAGACCGTGGTCACGCTGACCCCGTAATCGCGCAGTTCGTGCCAGAGGGAGGTGCCGAGGCTTTTGGAATATGCCTTGGTGGCGGCGTAGGTGGATATTGTCGGATAGGGCAGATAGGCGGCGAGGGAGGACATAATCAGTATGCGTCCGCACTCCCCTCTCCGCAGTCTCCCCGCACGCCTCGCACGGCGGCTTCCCGGCTTCGCCCCGCCCGCTACGGCCGCCGCCGTCCTTTCCTTTGAAAGGGCGAGCGCACGGGCCTTCATATCAGAGCCGAACAGGCGGCAGAGATGGGTCGTGGCGAGGCAGTGTACCCCGACTATGAGGTCGACCTTGAAGGCCGGGGTGTTCTCCAGCTTGTTCCACACCAGCATCCCGGCGTTGCTTATGAGGATGTCGACGACATATCCGTTTTCCACAGTCCAGTAGTACAGCGCCTGCGAGGCCTCGGATTTCGACAAATCGGCATAGTACGGGACGGCTTCGACGCCGTATTTCTCCGTCAGCATCGCGGCGACTTTCCTGTTGTCGTCGTCCCTGTTGCTGACGACGATGACGTTGCGGCCCTTCTCCGCCAGCTGTTTCGCATATTCAAGCCCCATCCCGGACGACGCGCCGGTCACGAGGGCGAATCTTTTCACTGTCTTTTCCATATATATGTACTCTCCCGCCGGCAAATCCACACTTCCGGACGGCGGGCGGTTGCTTTTCCGAACGGCAAAAATAATAAAATATGCGGAGATAAGTTGCAAAATCACTAACTTCGCGGGCTGATGCGTTCCGGGCAGGGTCTCCCCCGCCGGCGCAGGCTGAAGTCGAGTCATATTCATATATAGTCGAGTCCTATATTCATATATAACCGGAGGGAAATATGAGAAATCTGTACATAACCGACACTCTTTCGAGAAAAAAGGAACTTTTTGAGCCCATCCATCCGGGACGGGTCGGGCTGTATGTCTGCGGGCCCACTGTCTATGGCGAGGCGCATCTCGGGCACGCCCGTCCGGGGATAACCTACGACGTTCTCGTGCGCCTGCTCCGGCATCTCGGGTATAAGGTGCGCTATGTCAGGAACATAACCGACGTAGGGCATCTCGTCGGGGACGCGGACGAAGGCGAGGACAAGATTGCCAAGAAGGCGAAGCTGGAGCAGCTTGAGCCTATGGAGGTGGTGCAGAAATACACTTTCGCCTACCACGAGTCTATGCGCGCCCTGAACGTCGCGCCGCCGTCCATCGAGCCACGCGCCTCCGGACACATCATCGAGCAGGAGGAGCTCGTGAAAAAGATTCTGGACGCGGGATACGCCTACGAAAGCAACGGCTCGATCTATTTCGACGTCGTCAAATACAACCGCGACCACCGCTACGGAGTCCTTTCGGGACGCACTCTCGACGACACTCTGGAGGGCACGCGCAGCCTGGACGGCCAGAACGACAAGAGAGCCGCCTACGACTTCGCGCTGTGGAAGAAGGCCGCGCCGGAGCATCTGATGAAATGGCCGTCACCCTGGGGCGAGGGATTCCCGGGCTGGCATCTCGAATGCTCCGTGATGAGCGAGAAATATCTCGGACGGGAGTTCGACATCCACGGAGGCGGAATGGATCTGATGTTTCCGCACCACGAATGCGAAATCGCCCAGAACGTCGCGTCGAGGGGCTGCACCGGGGTCAAGTACTGGATGCACAACAATATGATCACCATCAACGGCAAGAAGATGGGCAAGTCCCTCGGCAACTTCATCACGCTCGGCGAGCTGTTCGGCGGCTCCCATCCGCTTCTCGAACAGGCCTACAGCCCGATGACGGTACGGTTCTTCATCCTTCAGGCGCACTACCGCAGCACCCTCGACTTCAGCAACGAGGCTCTTCAGGGCGCGGAGAAGGGGCTGAAAAGGGTGATGCAGGCCTACCGCGACCTCTGCGCCCTCTGCAAGGCCTCCGGCGTGGAGCACGAGGTCAAGGGCGCGGACGGCGACAGTGCCGCCGCGCTGAAATACGGAGAGTTCATCACCGATGTCGCGCCGGACTCCTTTGACGGATGCGGATGCTCCGAGGCCGTCGGCAGGCTCTGCGAGGAGGTCTATGCCGCGCTCTGCGACGACCTCAACACCGCCGTAGCACTGTCCGGAATCTTCGAGGCGGTGAAGGCGGTGAACAGCGCGAAGACCGCGAAGGAAGGCCAGAGGGGGCATCTCTCTCCGGAGGATCTGAAGACCCTGCTCCGTCTGTTCGACGACATAGTCTTCGGAGTGCTCGGACTCCGCGACGAGGAGACTGCGGACGGCGGAAAGTCGATGGAAGTCATCGACGGGCTTATGTCTATGGTGCTGGAGACCCGCAAGGCCGCGAAAGCCGCGAAGGACTGGAGCACCAGCGACAGAATCCGCGACAGCCTGAACGCGCTCGGAATCTCGGTGAAGGACACCAAAGAAGGCTCCGAATGGTCCCTGTAGGGCCGGCTGACTTGAAACGGCACAAAGTCCCGCAGGGACCGCGCCGGAGGCGCGAGATACCCCTACAGGGGTCGCAGACGACAGTCTGCGGGGGTTAAGAGGTGAAAACGCGGGGGACTGAAACCCCTTTTAGTCCCCCGCGTTACGCTCCTCCCCCGAATCCTCACAACCGAAAGGTTGCTGCGGTGTCGGGGTCGTCGCAAGCCTTGCACTGCACCATTTCAAGGCAGCCGGCCAAAAGCATTCCGGAACAGCGTCTCAGAACACGACATCAAAGTCATAGCTCCGGTCCCAGGAGCCTATTATGATGCGC
>CAVIXF010000212.1:0-3865 GCA_963646585.1 Candidatus Gastranaerophilales bacterium HUM_1
GCTCCTGATTGTCCCGGAGCCGCCCGTCACGTTCGAGATCGCGGTTTCCCGTGCGCGTGTCGACGATTTTATGTCCTGGCTATCCCAGTAGCGGGGCGCCTAAAAGGCGGTCTGCTTCGTTGGACGGCTTGTCAAAATCCTCACAACCATAAGGTTGCTGCGGTATTTGACCTCACCGTCCGCCTTGCATCCCATCCTTTTATGCATCCCCTTGCCTCCCGGATTTTTACCTGCCGGAAGCTTTTATCAGGTCGGCGACCTGGGCGTTGAAGCCGTCGGTGTCCAGCAGCTCTTCGAGGGTGATGTGCATACGGTAGCGCCAGTAGTGGCGGCTGACCGCCGGGATGTTGATGCGCTCGGCGTTCGGGTCGCCCAGGCGGAGTTCGCCGTCGATGGAGAGCCAGTCCTGAAGAGGGAGCACGGTCAGCATCGCCGGAGACTCGAGATGTTTCTCAAGTATGCAGCGGCAGAGCCACGGCTCGCAGAAGAACGGGGCGTCGCCCGGGAAAAGGGTGTTGTAGAAACGCTGCGAAAGTTCGCGGTCCTCCTCCCACCACGCCCGTATCGGGTTCATATCGTGAGTCGATGTGGTGCAGACGCAGAGGTACGGATAGTGCCTCGGATCCCCGAACTCCGCCCCGGAGTCCTTGGGCATACGCTGGATTTCGAGCGAGAGAATCTTCAGCTCCGACATCACCGACGCGACGCAGTCCGGAATCATCCCGAGATCCTCCCCGCAGGCGAGCATATCGGTGGCGTGCAGCAGTGCCGGGAGCTTGCTCATCGCGCTCTCCCTCCAGAACTCGTTGTGGCGGCGGTAGAAGAAGTCGTCGTGCAGCCGGTTGAAGGTGCGCTGGCGCTGCGGGTCGAGACTCCGGTAGACGGCGGTGTCCTGTGCGCCGATTCTCGGATGCCAGCAGCCCTTGAGCACGGGGTCTTCGACGAAGAGGACGTCGGCCGGGTTGTCCGCAGGGGCGGTCACATACTCGCCGGATGCCACGTCGAAGCCGTCGAAGGCGAGCTCCTCCGCCGGGTAAGGCAAGGCAGGGCGAAAATGCCCGAGCAGACCGCTGCTGTATTTGAGAGGAATCTCCCATATACGGAAGAACCCGAGTATGTGGTCGATGCGGAAGGCGTCGAAATATTCCGACATCTTCCCGAGCCTCGCCTTCCACCAGGAGAATCCGTCCTTCGCCATCTCCTCCCAGTTGTAGGTCGGGAAGCCCCAGTTCTGCCCGTCGGCCGCGAAGGCGTCTGGCGGCGCGCCGGCGGATTCGTCCATATTGAAGAGGGTCGGATGCTGCCACGCGTCGGCACTGGTGCTGGACACGCCTATCGGGAGGTCGCCCTTGAGCACGACGCCCTTTGAATGGGCGTACTCGCGCACCTCGGACAGCTGCCGGTCGAGATGGAACTGGACGAAGCAGTGGAAGTCCACTTCGGAGCGGTGCTCTTCGCAATATTTCCCTATCTTCTTCGCCGAATACCGGGCATATCCCTTCCATTTGCTGAAATCGGCCGTTCCGAAGCTGTCCCTCAGGGTGCAGAACGCGGCGTACGGTTCAAGCCAGCTGCGGTTCGCGGCGATGAAGGCCGTGTAGGGCTCCGTCTTGGAGAGCTTCGCGAAAGTCTTTGCGTACGCCGTGCGCAGGAGCCGGGTCTTTTCGGCGTTCACCCGCTCGTAGTCCATTTGAGGAAGCGAGTTAAGCTCATCCTGCAACTTCCGGAAAGCCGCGTCGGCCTTGACCCCCGCCGCCTGGAGGTTGATGAACTGCGGATGGAGGGCGAAGGAGGAGTTGGCGTTGTAGGGGTACGAGTCCTGCCAGGTCCCGGTCATAGTGGTGTCGTTAATCGGAAGCAGCTGGAGTATGCACTGGCCGGTCATCGCCGCCCAGTCCGCCATCTTCTTGAGGTCGAGGAACTCGCCCACGCCGAAGTCGTCCGCGCCGCGCAGGGAGAACACCGGAATCGCCGTGCCTGCTCCGCGCCATCTTCTGAGTCCGAAGCGGTGGCTGATGTCGGAGAGCACCGTGAAAGCGTCGTCCGACGCCGTGCAGACGCGGTTCTCCCCGCTTTCCCATTCCTTTATCGCGAGCGTCTCGCGCTCGGCTATGACGAATTTGTACTCGAAGTCCTCCTCCGTGCCGACGGCGAGCTTCCACTGCGGGAAGTTGCTGTCATCCAGCGGAATGAGCCGTCTCCAGTTCTCCATTCCCTCTCCGTCGCCGGCTATGCAGAGGACTTCGTCGCGGCACACGACGGGGACGTTCACGGTTATGAGCGTCGTCCCAGCGCTCTTCGCCGCACCGCCCGCCACTGCGGAGGCCGCATCCTGCCGAGAGCGTTCCGGAACAGACCGGATGCCGTCCCGGGAGAATATGCCTCTGGTGAACGCGGAAGAATAGAACGGAGCATCCTCCGGAGCGTCCTGCCAGCGGTCGCGGACGACGATTGAAGTCGTGCCGGAGACTCCGGCGAGGTTCAGGGAGTGATGTCTCCATTCGCGCCTCTCACTGCCGTCTTTGCGGACAAGCTTGAAGCCGTAGCGGTTAAGAGCCCCGGCGGAGACTCTGGAGACTCTGGCCGTCCATCTCCCGAGGCCGTTGCAGGTCATCGGGATTTCCCGGCCGCCGATGCACAGCACGAGGGACTCCCCCCACGCCGTGTTGTACTCAAGTGAAATGACGAGGTTCATATATATGGTTATCAGTTGGTCATATCCAATCCGTCTGCATCCGGACCCGGCCGGAGGTCATTCAGGACGATTCGTCCGGAACGTCGGTTCCCCACAGGGACATCAGCCTCTCCCGGAACGGCGCTTCATCTTGTTCCAGTTCAGAACCGGAAGCAAAGTTGCCAAAAAAGCCGCAACAATCCAAAAAATAGAAACCGCTGTGAAATCGTTCCCGTTCTCCTGAATCAGATAGCCGCTCGCTACGTCCTGGATGGCGGCCGCTGCGTAGCTCGACACGCCCACGACCCCGAGAGCCGCCCCGGTGGCCTTGCGGGGCACGATGTCGATGGCCATAAGCCCCGCCACGATGCAGTAGAGCACGCCCATAGCGAAATTGAAGACGGCGACGTATGCCGTGTTGAGCGCGAATCCCCCTCCCGTGAAAAGGAAGAGCGAAAGGGTCGCGATTCCGATGAGCCCGGAAATCAGGGCGGGGCGCATCCTGTCGCCTCTGAACAGCCTGTCGGAAATCCAGCCTGCGGACACCGTGCCGAGCAGCCCCCCGACAAGCGCGGCCACGGCGATGATGCTCGAAGCCTGCTCCAGCGAGAAGAGCTTCGCCTTCTGAAGGAAAAGAACCCCCCAACCCGTTATGGCATATTTCGTTATATACACGAATGCGGAGGACGCGGCGATAATCCATATCCCCGGATGTCTCAACACCCTCTTCTGGAGGCTCATCGTCCTCATCGAGTCTTCGGGTTTCATCTCCTCGCCGGAAAGTTTCTGGACGGAGGGAAGTCCGCAGCTCTCCGGAGTGTCATTGACTGTCAGGAAGATGAGCAGAGAACCGGCGAAACCGATGAGAGCGGCCGTAAGGAAGCCCCATTCCCAGCCGTATGAAGCGACGACGGCGGCGATGAGAACGAAAGATATGAATTCGCCGATGTAGGGGCTTGTGCTGAATATGCTGTAGAACGTCCCACGGCGCGACTGCGGGAACCATCTGGAAAGGCTTATGACTCCGGGCGCGGGCCCCATCGACTGGAACCAGCCGTTCGCGCCCCAGAAGACGACCGAGGAGAAGAAGAGGGCGGAGTGTGGCAGTCCGAAGCGGGTGACTCCGACCCCGAGGATGGCTATGACGAGGTTCACGACGGACGAAAGCAGCAGCCCGACGCCCATAAAACG
>CAVIXF010000213.1:0-3848 GCA_963646585.1 Candidatus Gastranaerophilales bacterium HUM_1
CCGAAAATGTTGATGTTGATTTTCCGGCCCCGTTCTTTCGCAATTCGTTTCATCTCCTCTTCGCTGATGGTCAGGATGCCGCCGGTGCCGCAGGCCCCGTCGTAAATGCTGTAGGTGTTGTCTTCAATCTGGTCGGCGACCGGGAGTATGGCGAGATCCGCCAGCAGTTTCACATAGTCCCTCGGGGTGAAGTGCTCTCCGGCCTCTGTGACATTGTTCTCCTCGTTGAATTTGCGGAGAAGCTCCTCGAAGAGGGTCCCCATCAGATGGTTGTCGAGGGCTGGAAGGATTTCATTTCCTTTCTCGTCCAGAACCGGCTTTATGCTGAGGTTGATGGTGCTGTCGGTGAATTTGTCTATAATAGATCCAAGGCGTTCCGCATCAGTGAGGTTGTCCACTTGCTGCCGGAGACGGAATTTGTCTATGATGTCCTGCACGTCTCTGCTGTAGCCGTTGAGGTACTCGATGAAGTTCATCTTCAGACGTTTGGGGTCGACTTCCGCCTTCAGCTTCTTCATCGTGAATCGTGAAGTGTTGCAGAAAGGGTAGCCTGTCGTCTGGAACAGAATCGGCTCCTGATTGCTTATGCCCGCCGCGTCCAGCTCCTTCTTGCGCTCCAGAACCGCGTCTTTGGTCGGTTCCAACAGAATGTCAAGACGGCGGAGAACCGTCATCGGCATAATGATTTTCTTGTATTCTCCTTTCTCGAACGCGTGAACCAGAACATCGTTCGCGATGTTCCAGATGAAAGAGAACAGATGGTTGTACTGTGCCGTGTTCATTGAATGTCCGATTTCAGTCGCTCCCGGCCTACTCCACCGACACGATGCGGTCGACGATGTATTTCTGCTGGCCTCGCCACGGGAGTGCGCCGAGGTATTCCTTGTAGTGGAGCTGGACGTTGCGTCCGCTGCAGCGCATCAGGGTGTCGGCGATGGCCTTGTCGGCTACGGAGAAGTCGAATTCGTAGGACTGGACTGCGGCGGTGGAGCCTTTCGCCCCTTTCTGGAAGCCGGCCTGGATGGCGCGCCCCTCGTAGGTTTTCCAGAGATAGCCCTTGTAAACCACGAAGTTGAGCTCTCCGGCCTTGACTCCTTCTCCGAACACATAGTAGAATTTGAAATAGCAGAACGCGGCGGCCGCGAGAATCAGCAGCGAGAGCGTCCAGGTAATCACTTTTGATTTTATGCCCATAGCATTGAAATTTTATGAAATCAACGCCAAAGATAGTAAATTTGCGCGGATTAGGGCGTGGTTGCGCAGATTTGCGGATACGGGCCTTCCCTGATCGGAGTGACTCGGCCCGGAGTGGATATGATCTGGCAATCATACTTACTCAAAATAAGTTACTTGGATAATCATATTGTTGCTCTATGTACAGGAATATTCTTAAATCGTTGACAGTCATCGCGTCGGCTGCGGCCGTCCTCGCCTGCGGAAACGGGGAGGGCGACACCGGGAATCCCGACGCCGGTTTCGTGGACTATGTCGAGGCTTACACCGGAGGCCTGGTCACGGGCGGCTCCACCATAAAAGTGCAGTTCGCGTCGGCTCCGGACACTTCCGTGCCGCCGGAGGGGCTGTTCAGCTTCTCTCCGTCCCTGAAAGGAAACGCGAGATGGGCGGGGTCCCGGATGATCGAGTTCGTGCCGGACGATGGGCAGCTGAAGCAGGGCAGGGAATACAGGGGCAGGCTCGACCTCGGGAAGATTTTCGGAGTCGAGGATCCGTCGCTCAAGACCTTCGCCTTCTCGTTCACCGTCGCTCCCAAACTGGCCGCGATTGTCATCGACAATGTGAAGATCGCCAGAAACGACCGGGCGAACGCCTCGGTGAACGGCCGCGTGCTGCTCAGCGAAGCGGTCTCCGCCGACGCACTGTCCCGTATGCTCTACACCGAGGGTTGCGACGCCGGGGCGGAAATCAGCGTCAGACAGGCCTCAGAGGCCGGGGTGTTCGAGTTCGTCTGCGCTCCGGTGACGAGGCGCTCTTCCGACGGACGGCTCACGATAGTCTTTGACGGACACTCCGAGGACTTCGGGAAGACGGTTTCCGCGGACGTCACGATTCCGGGGACTGACGGGTTCAGGGTGGTCTCCGCGAAGAAAGTCGACGGGACCGAGCCTTATGTGGAAGTCGTTCTGTCACAGCCGCTCGACCCGCTCGCGGACTGCGCCGGACTGTTCACGGTTTCGGGCGACGGACGCTCCTGGTGCAGTTGCGACGGCAACATCGTCCGCGTGTTCTACGAAAGCGGAAAAGCCGGGAAGGAGTTCCGGCTGACCGTCTCGGGCTCGCTCAAGGACTGCGACGGGAACAGGCTCGGGGACGACTGGACGGCCGATTTCAAGGTTGACGAGCTGAAGCCTGCGGTGCGTTTCCCCAATCAGGGCAATATCCTTCCGGACGACGGCGACCTCCGGCTTCCGTTCCAGACCGTGAACCTCAGGGCGGTGGATCTGAAGGTGGTCAAAATCTACAGGGACAACGTGCTCTCCTTCCTCCAGGAGAACACCCTCGACAGCGGCTATGAACTCCGCCGCTCGGGCCGTCTGGTCTACGGGCGGACGCTCGCTCTGGACTCCAATCCGCAGACTGACCTGCATCAGTGGCAGAATTTCTCCGTCGACCTCTCCGGGATTATGAAGCGGGAGAAGGGCGCGGTCTATCGTGTGACCCTCTCGTTCAAACAGGAATATTCCGTTTACGGGAAGGATGTCGTGTCTTCGTACAATTCTGACGGAGAGAAACTTACGCGGGTGGCCGAGGGCGATATGACCGAGGCGGACGAAGCGGTCTGGGACATACCCCAGGCATATTACTATGACAATCACTTCGACTGGGACAGATATGACTGGCAGCAGAGGGACAATCCTCTCGACCCTTCCTATTATATGGACGACAGCCGTTTCCCGGGCGTGAATCTCCTTTCCTCCAATCTCGGGCTCATCGTGAAATCCGGGGACGGGGGGAGGCTCTGGGTATATGTCAATGACATCCTCACTTCCGAGCCTGTCGCCGGGGCGGAGGTCACGGCATACAACTACCAGCTGCGCACTCTCGCCTCCGTGAAGACGGATGCGGACGGGCGTGCGGAGCTGTCATCCGACGGGAAGGCTTTCGCGGTGACGGCGAAGTCGGGAGATGCGGTCTCTTATCTGAAAGTCGTTGACGGACAGGAGAATCAGCTCAACAAGTTCGATGTGGGCGGGGAGAAGGTCGAGAATGGGCTTCGCGGATTCGTCTATGGCGAAAGGGGGGTGTGGAGACCTGGGGACACCATCCACCTCGTCCTGCTCCTGTCTTCGGAGGGGAAGGCTCTTCCGCAGAACCATCCCGCCGTGCTTGAGATATATAATCCTCAGGGACAGTTCTATACCCGTCAGGTGTGCCCGAAATCGACGGACGGGTTCTATGCGTTCGACGTCAAGACTTCCGGAGACGACCGCACGGGGACATACTCTGCCTGTCTGAAAGTCGGCGGAGTCACGTTCCACAAGTCTCTCCCGGTGGAGAGCATAAAGCCTAACAGGCTGAAAATCAATCTTCAGCTGCCTTCGGAGACCCTTGAGGCGGCCACCGACACCGTCTTTTCCCTGAACTCGTCCTGGCTTACCGGTTCGCCGGCGTCGCAGCTGCGGGCGAAGGGGACGATGAAGCTGACGCCTGGGAGGACCTCGTTCAGCGGCTTTGACGGCTATGTGTTCGCCAATCCGCTGTCGGAGTTCAAGTCCTTCGAGAAGGAGATCTTCGACACCCGTCTGGATGCGCGTGGGAACGCTTCCGTCAGGGTCGGCCTGCCTTCCGCCGAGGACGCTCCTGGGATGCTCAAGGCCACGATAATCACA
>CAVIXF010000214.1:0-3844 GCA_963646585.1 Candidatus Gastranaerophilales bacterium HUM_1
CAGCCAGACGCCCAATCCTTTCAAAATACCGGGATGCCTGATTTCAGAAAGGGGGGATGCAAGGCGGACAAGAAAATTTAACCGGAGCAACCTAAGGGTTGTGAGGATTAAATTTATCGCAGTCCAACGCAGCCAGACGCCCAATCCTTTCAAAATACCGGGATGCCTGATTTCAGAAAGGGGGTGGATGCAAGGCGGACAAGAAAGTCAAACCGGAGCAACCTGATGGTTGTGAGGATTTGACTTGTCGCAGTCCAACGCAGCCAGACGCCCCCTTTCTGGAATCAGGCTAGGCTATCATAATCGGCATTATAATTCCACACAACCTCCCCCGCTCGCTCTCATTCTCCCCAGGCAGAATCAATGCCGCCCTCTTGTCGTCAAGGAACTTCATCACAATCTCCCCGCAGTTGAAATTCGACAGAATCTCGATGAGGAACGGCGACTTGAACCCGATGGTGAGCGGCGCGCCCTCATAGTCGCAGGCGATCTTCTCGTGCGCGGCGATCGAGAACCCGAGATCCTGGGCGGACACCTCCAGCGAACCCTCCGCCATATCGAGCTTCACGTGGTTGGAAGCCCTGTTGGCGCAGACTGAAACTCGCTTCAGAGTGTTGAGGAACTGGATTCTGTCAATCTTGAGGATGTTCGAGTTGTTCTTCGGGATGACGTCGCCGTATTTCGGATATTTCCCCACGATCAGTCGGCATATCACCTCCGTCTGCCCGAAGCGGAACTCGGCGTTCTTCGAGTCGAACGAAATCTTCACGTCCTCGACGTCCTTGCCTATGACCGTCTTCAGAACCGCCGCCGGTTTCTTGTGGAGTATGAACGAGGATTTCTCCGTAGCCTGCACGCCCGGCGCGGTGTAGCAGATGAGCTTGTGCGCGTCCGATGCGACGAGAGTCGTCGATTCCGTGTCTATGTCGAAGAAGATTCCGTTCATCACCGGGCGGATTTCGTCGTCCGCCGTCGCGTAGATGGTGCTGGATATCCCCTCCACGAGCGACTGGGCCGGGAATATGATCTGAACCGCCGTCTCGTCAGTCCCCCCGATCTGCGGGTAGTCGTCGGCCGGCCTGTAGGGGAGTGTGGATTCTCCGCTCGTCCACCGGCATTCGAACGAACTGTCTCCCAAAGTCTTGATGGTGAGCGGCTGGTCCGGAAGCTCCTTGAGCAGATCCATTATGTGCTTCGCCGGAACGGTCATCCTGCCGGACTCGACCGTGCTCTCGGTCTCCACCACCGTCCTCAGCGTAAGCTCCGAGTCAGAAGCCGTGATCCGCAGCCATTTTTCATCAAGTTCAAAAAGGAAGTCCTCAAGAATCGGAAGCGCCGATTTCGCCGGTATCGCCTTGGATACGGCGTTCACCGCCCTCAGCAAATCTGTGCTTGATATGATGAAATGCATAAGTTGAATGTTTTATATATTGTCATATAATATATTGTCATATAATCGACGTCACAATATAATCGACGTCATATAATCGACGCCACAATATAATCGTAATCGACCGCTTCCATATATGTGCCGTCAATCTGACAAATTTAGCCAAAAATCTTCAGAAATATCCAGAAACAGACATATTTTTGCGAAAAAATGTCTTTATTCGAAAGTTTTGCACAAAATATGCAGGCGTTCGCCGGCCCGATTCCGGACTGGATATAATAGATACACGAAATATGAAAAAGGGAATTCTTTATGCCGTGATTTCGGCGTTATGCGGGGCTTTGGCGGCATTCGCCGTGGTGAAGTGCGCGGACAAGGGGGAGAAGGAGACGCCGCAGCCTCAGGTGACGGCCTCCGACGTGAAATTCAGAACCGTAGACCTTTCAAATGACAACTGGCCGGACTTCACCTTCGCGGCGGAAAGCTGCGTGGACGCGGTCGTATATGTCAGAGTCACAGCCACTCAGCAGGTGGTGACCAGCGCGGGCCCGCTCTTCCGCTTCTTCTTCGGATACGAGGGCATTCCGCACTCACGCGAAGTCCAGGGCAGCGGCTCCGGAGTCATCATCCGCGAGGACGGCTACATCGTGACGAACAACCACGTGATAGCGGGGGCAAATTCGATTGAAGTCACGCTGAACAACAACCACACCTATCCGGCCACCCTCATCGGCACCGACCCGGCCACCGATGTGGCTCTCATCAAGATCGAGGAGCACGGACTTCCTGTCGTGCCGCTCGCCGACTCCGACAAGCTCCGTCTCGGGGAGTGGGTGATCGCGATCGGCAGCCCTTATGACCTCCGTTCGACCATCACCGCCGGAATCGTGAGCGCCAAGGGACGCACGATGCCGAACTACTCCGGAGAGTTCAAGATCGAGTCCTTCATCCAGACGGACGCGGCAGTGAATCCTGGCAACAGTGGCGGCGCGCTCGTGAACAAGGAGGGGCAGCTCGTCGGGGTGAACACCGCAATCATTTCGCAGACAGGCTCTTACGCCGGTTATTCCTTCGCCGTTCCGTCCAACATCGTGAAACGTATCACCGACGACCTTCTGAACTACGGCACGGTTCACCGCGCTATGCTCGGAATCTCAATGACCCCGGTGACCGAAGAAATCGCCAGAAATCTGAAACTTTCTTCCGTAAACGGCGTATATATAGCTGATGTAGTGAAAGACGGCGCCGCAGACGCCGCAGGCCTCAGGCAGGGCGACGTGCTCGTGGAAATCGGAAACGTGAAGATTACGACTTCAGCGTCAGTCCAGGAGGCGGTCAACAGTTTTCACCCGGGCGAGAAGACCGTGGTGAAAGTCATCCGTGACGGAGAGGAACTGTCTTTCAATGTGGAGTTCAAATAGAATCGTGACGACAGATGAGACAGCTGAAAATTACAAAATCAATCACTAACCGTGAGTCGGCCTCGCTCGACAAGTACCTTCAGGAGATAGGCAAGGAAGATCTGATTACCGTGGAGGAGGAGGTGGAGCTCGCCCAGCGCATCCGCAAAGGCGACCAGGCCGCTCTTGAGAAACTTACCCGCGCAAACCTCAGGTTCGTCGTTTCCGTCGCGAAGCAGTATCAGAATCAGGGGCTCAGCCTCCCGGACCTCATCAACGAGGGCAATCTCGGGCTCATCAAGGCCGCCGAGAAGTTCGACGAGACGAGGGGCTTCAAGTTCATCTCGTACGCAGTGTGGTGGATCCGCCAGTCGATTCTCCAGGCTCTCGCGGAGCAGTCGAGAATCGTGCGTCTTCCGCTCAACCAGGTGGGTTCGCTGAACAAGATCAACAAGGCCCTCCAGAAGTTCGAGCAGGAGAACGAACGGCAGCCGTCGAACGACGAACTTGCTGATATGATTGACGTTCCACGCGAGAAGATCGCCGACACGATGCGCGTGTCCGGCCGTCACGTCTCCGTCGACGCCCCGTTCGTCGAGGGAGAGGACAACAGCCTTCTGGACGTGCTTATAAACCCGGATTCGCCGAACGCGGACAGGGGGCTTGTGAACGAGTCGCTCAACAGGGAGATTGAACGCGCGCTCTCCACTCTCGCCCCGCGAGAAAGGGAGATAATCAAGTCCTTCTTCGGCATAGGCTGTCAGGAGATGACCCTTGAGGAGATCGGCGAAAGGTTCGGACTCACCCGCGAGCGCGTGCGCCAGATCAAGGAGAAGGCGATCCGCAAGCTCAAGAACAACTCCCGCAGCAAGCTTCTGAAAGGCTATCTGGGATAGCGTTCCAAAATACGAGTACAATGACATTGACACCGGAAAAACTAATCGCAGGCCGTGCGGCCGAGGCGGTCAGGCAGCTGTGGGGCACTGAGGTTGAGGCCTCGCTCCTGCAGGTTCAGATTACAAGAAAAGAATTCGAGGGCGACTACACACTTGTC
>CAVIXF010000215.1:0-3837 GCA_963646585.1 Candidatus Gastranaerophilales bacterium HUM_1
CGTAAGGTTGCTGCGGTTTGAGGCCCGCCTGCGCCTTGCACTCCATCCGCCTCTGCGACTTTTACTCCTCGCGCCCGTCTCGTCGTTGCCGTCCTGACAGTCCCGTCGTCGATGAGTTAACAGACTCGCCGTCGCCGACCTAAGTTACAGATATGGATTTCTCTGATATGACCACAAAAGAAAACACCGGGACTGCCGGGTACACAGAAGACACCCAAACCGCAGGAACCATCAAAACCACCGGGAACACCGGAAACGCCGGGTACACAGGAAATACTGAAATCGCCGGGAGTGCCGGGATTACGGGAAGCAGGGAGATTTGGGTGGACTGGCTGCGCGTCGCGGCCTGTCTGATGGTTCTGACCGTTCACAGCACGGAGCCGTTCTACCTCGGCGGCGGGGGCAGCCTGATTTTGACAAAGAGTGACGCGCTCTGGGCGGCGTTCTTCGACACGCTGTGCCGCGCCTGCGTGCCTCTCTTTCTCATCGTCTCCGGCTACCTCCAGTTTCCGCTGCACTACTCCGCGAAGGAGTTCTTCCGGAAAAGGGCCGTCCGCATCCTGCCTCCGTTCATTCTGTGGAGTCTGGTCTACGCCTTTGTCTGGGGCGACCCGGTGAGCAATCTGAAAGACCTCCTTCTTAACTTCAACTACGCGGCAGGGCATCTGTGGTTCGTTTATATGCTCATAGGCGTATACCTCCTTATGCCGCTTCTCTCCCCCTGGGCGGAGAGGGTGAGCCGCCGGGAGCTTCTGGTCTATCTGGGGATATGGCTGCTGACCACGCTGATACCGCAGTTCAGAGACTGGGCCGGAGGGACTATGCCGTGCGCCTACGGGCCGACCGGCATCCCGAACCCGGCACGGTATCCGCTCTGGGGCGAGGCCAGCTGGAACGCCTACGGGGCTTTCTACTATGTCAGCGGGATGGTGGGCTATCTGCTGCTGGGGCTTTATTTCAGGCGTTTCGCCGGTGAGCCGGGCCGCAGGAAGACGCTTCTTGCCGGCATTCCCCTCATCGCGGCCGGGTTTCTCATCGCCGGCTCGGGCTTTCTCCGCCGCGTCTTCTCCGATGCGGGCGGCGTGTTCCCGGTGGGCGGGGACGTCAGCCTTGCGGTAGGCTGGGAGACCACTTTCGGATACGACTCCATAGGCGTGGCGCTGATGACCATAGGCTGGATCGTCCTTTTCAGAAACATCAGAGGGGACGGCCGGTTCTACAGGAATGTCATCCTGCCGGTTTCGGGAGCCGGCTACGGGGTCTACCTCGCCCATATGCTCGTGCTCGCGTTCTTCTCCGGGCTTTTCAGAGGCGCTCTCGGCGTCGGCGCGGACGGCGTTCTCGGGATCTGGACTACCCCGGTCGAAATCGTCGCCACGGCTCTCTGCACATTCATCTCCGTCTCCGCCCTCGCCGTCGTCATCCGCAAGATTCCGGTCGTCGGCAAGATTGTCATCGGATAGCGACTGTTTCACAGGCGGTTTTTCTCCGCACAGTTTCAAGTGGGGCTTTCCCGGAAATCCTTCGGGATTCTGACAGGAGGGCTGGTCACAGGCGGGGCGGAGGTACTGCGCCTTCGTCTATCAGACGGCGGAGCGTGTCGAGAATCTGCTGCGGAACGGCGTCCTGGGCCGGATTGTTCACCAGACGCTTGAGGCCGTCGAGACTGTAATCCCCCTTGAGCTCTCCATTTATGCGGGCGGCGATGCGGTCTTCAAGCTCGCCATAAGGAGCCGGCGGGTCGCCGACAGCCGTCACATCTCCGGAAGCATTACCGGAAACATCACCGGAAACATCACCGGAAACATCACCGGAAACATCACTGGAAGCATTACCGGAAGCATTACCGGAAACATCACCGGAAGCCTTGCCGGAGCCCCTGCGGGCGGCCTTGCGGGCGCGGCAGACATCGCAGACCCCGCAGTCCTCGGTCTCAGTCTGCCCGAAATAGCGGAGCAGATGGCGGCTGCGGCACTCCGTCTCCTCCGTGACATAGCCGACCATCGCCTCGGAACGCTCGTGCTGGCATTTCTTCAGAAAGAGGTAGGTCTGCGGACGCAGGTCTATGTTCTTGGGCATCAGCCGTTCGTGGTTCAGGAACAGCACGTCCGAGACGGCGCAGGGGATGTAGCGTATCAGATGCAGCTGCGAGAGGTCATAGAGCCTCTGCCTCAACTCCCCCACCTCGATATGCAGGGACTCCGCGATGTCCTCCTCGTCAATCGAGACCGGACAGCTGTATATCCCCGTATATCTCCTCATCAATATCTCCAAAATCTTCGGAAGCATCGGATTCTCGAAGTCGTAGGAATAGAACACGCCCCTCGGGACGGAAATCATCACCCGCGTCGGGACGTCGATCGACTCGGTCAGAACCCAGTGTCCGGCCTTCTCGATGTATTTTATTGCGTACCAGGCGTTTGTCGGACTCAGGCCGAACTGACGGCAGAAAGCCTTGAAATCGAACCTGTGCTGCGAGAGGCCTCCGTATTCGTAGGGGATGTCGAGGAATATGTGGACTTTCTGGTATATATCCTCGATATATGACAGATCCGGAAACGACACTGTCTCAATCTGATGCAGCCGGCGGACGTCGCCGCTGTTCCAGAGCAGGACGGCGTAGGAGCGTTTCCCGTCGCGGCCGCCGCGCCCCGCCTCCTGGAAATAGGCCTCCGGAGAGTCGGGGATGTCGAAATGTATGACGAAGCGCACGTCCGGCTTGTCGATCCCCATCCCGAAGGCGTTCGTGCAGACCATCACCCGCGTCGCGCCAGATTTCCAGGACTCCTGACGACGCGTGCGGGTCGCCGAGCCGAGGCCGGCGTGGTAGAAGGACGCGGCGACGCCCCTCTGCTTCAGAAACGCGGCGAGCTCCTCGGTCTTCTTCCGGCTGCGGACATAGACGATCCCCGTGCCCGGAACGCTCTCGCAGATGCTCGAGAGCTGGCCGAGCTTGTCCTCCGTGCGGCGGACTATGTAGCTGAGGTTCGGACGCTCGAAGCCGCTCTTTATCACGAGCTTCTCCCGGAAGCGCAGCTTCTCCATAATGTCGTCGGCGACGGACGGGGTGGCGGTGGCGGTGACGGCAATCACGGGCGCGTCGACCGCGTCCCGCAACTCCCCGATCTGGAGATACTCCGGGCGGAAGTCGTATCCCCACTGGGAGATGCAGTGCGCCTCGTCCACGACGATGTAGGACACCTCCATATTCCGAAGATACTGCCGGAAAAGCCTTGTGGTGAGCCGCTCCGGGGAGATGTAGAGGAACTTGTAGTCGCCGTAGGCGGCGTTGTTCAGAGCAAGGTCGACCTCCTTCTTCGTCATCCCGGCATAGACCGCGACCGCACGGATTCCCCGGGAGACGAGGTTCTGCACCTGATCCTTCATAAGCGCGATGAGCGGGGTCACGACAAGCGCGAGCCCCGGCTTCATCATCGCCGGCACCTGGAAGCAGACGGACTTGCCGCCGCCGGTGGGGAGTATGGCGAGTACATCACGGCCTTCGACCGCCGCCCGCACTATCTCCTCCTGTTTCGGGCGGAAGCTGTCGTAGCCCCAGTATTTCTTCAGAACCTCCCCTGCCGTCATCTATATCCGAAACTAAACTCTGACCTGATTCAATGTTCGTGCTGATTCAAGTTTCTCACCCGGTCACAGTCCCAGCCAGCCGTCCGCCGCGCTGACGACGTCGTTCCAGACGGCCTGGCGGCCGGTTTCGTTGAGAATCTCGTGACGCATACCGGGATAGAGCTGCGAAGTGACGTTCCCGTACCCGACCTTACGCATATTCTCCACGGCCTTCGAAAACGCCTCCGGGGAGATCAGGCAGGGGTCGTC
>CAVIXF010000216.1:0-3833 GCA_963646585.1 Candidatus Gastranaerophilales bacterium HUM_1
CCCGTCGAATCTGCCCTTTCAGTCAGGGACTGGGCGTCAAATCCCGCAAATTTAGCAATTTTGTCACTCACTTCCGCATATTTTCTCTGATATGCGGTTTTTTCGTATCTTTGCAGCCGTCCGCGAGGCGGCTTCCGGCGACGGCGCAGGCTGTTTTATCCTGCCGGCCGGCGGGTCTCCGGGCGGTTTGTCGCGAGTTTTTGCGGAAGGATGCAGGGCAAGGTCACCATAGGCGTGTTTGATTCGGGAGTCGGCGGACTTTCCGTGCTCCGGGAGCTTGAGAAGGCGGTTCCGGGGGCGGAGTTCGTATATTATGCCGACACCGCGCACTGCCCCTACGGGGAGAAGACTGCGGAATATGTCCGTGGGAGGGCGCGTGCCATCACAGAGATTCTTATCCGTGAAGGCGCGGATGTCATAGTTGTCGCCTGCAACACCGCCACCTCGGCCGCGATTTCGGCTCTGCGTGCGGAGTACGGGGCCGCTCCTTCGGCGAGGGTTCTGGAGCTGAGCGGAGGCCGGATTGACAGTGTTCCGTTCATAGGGATGGAGCCTGCGGTGAAACCCGCCGCACTGGCGACCGGAACGGGCGTGGTCGGGGTGCTCGCCACAGCCGGGACGCTTTCCGGAAGCAAGTATCTGGATATGAAGGGCCGTTTCTCCGACGGCGTGGAGATTGTCGAGTCGGTCGGCCGGGGCTTCGTGGAGCTGGTCGAGAAAAGCGGGCTCGCCGAGCCGTACAAGCGCGGCTGCCGCTTTCTGAGCAGCGCCGCCGACGGAACGCCCGTCAGAGATGTCCCCGTTGGTGAGGCTTCAAGTCGAGGGGCATACTCCGGAGAAAGCATTGCGGGAGAAGACATTACGGGGAAACCCGCCGGAGAAAGCATAACGGATGAAGGCATTGCGGGAGAAAACTTTGCCGACGAGAATACAACAGGCAAGGACATCTCCGGAGAAAATGCGGCGGAGGAGACGGTGCGTCGAAGCCTCGAACCTCTGATTGAGAGGGGCGCGGACATAATAGTCCTCGGGTGCACCCACTATCCTTTCCTGCTTCCCGTGCTGGAGAAGGTCGCCGCCGGGCTGCTTGCCGCCCATCCGATGAAAGACCGCGACGGCCGGCCGGTGACGCGCATCCGTTTCGCCGACCCCGCGCCCGCCGTGGCGAGGCGTCTTGTCGAGGTCCTTTCGGAAAAAGGATTACAAGAATTTGATAATTAAACAAATAAAAAATCTTATGGGAGCAGAATTCAAATATGCACCGATGTTTCAGCTTGGAGAAGACAAGACTGAATACTATCTCCTTACGAAAGACCACGTCAGCGTGGGGGAGTTTGAAGGCAAGCCTGTCCTGAAGGTCGACGCCGAGGGCCTCGAAATGATGGCCAACGCCGCTTTCCGTGACGTGTCCTTCCTTCTCCGTCCGTCCCACAACGAGCAGGTCGCGAAGATCCTTTCCGACCCGGAGGCTTCGGAGAACGACAAATATGTGGCTCTGACCTTCCTGCGCAATGCGGAAATCGCCTGCAAGGGCAAACTGCCGCTCTGCCAGGACACCGGAACGGCCATCATCCACGGCGAGAAAGGCCAGCAGGTCTGGACCGGATACTGCGACGAGGAGGCTCTTTCCAAGGGCGTGTTCAAGACCTACACGGAGGAGAACCTGCGCTACTCGCAGAACGCCCCCCTGTCTATGTACGAGGAGGTCAACACCAAATGCAACCTGCCGGCGCAGATTGACATCGAGGCCACCGAGGGGATGGAGTACCGCTTCCTCTGTGTGACCAAGGGCGGCGGAAGCGCGAACAAGACCTACCTCTATCAGGAGACCAAGGCCATACTCAACCCGCAGACCCTCGTGCCTTTCCTCGTGGCCAAGATGAAGACGCTCGGAACGGCGGCCTGCCCTCCGTACCACATCGCCTTCGTCATCGGCGGAACGTCGGCGGAGAAGAACCTTCTCACGGTGAAACTCGCCTCCACTCATTACTACGACGCCCTTCCGACCACCGGCGACGAGACCGGCCGCGCCTTCCGCGACATAGAACTTGAGCGTCAGGTGCTGGAGGAGGCTCACAAGCTCGGACTCGGAGCGCAGTTCGGCGGGAAATATTTCGCCCACGACATACGCATCGTCCGTCTTCCACGACACGGCGCGAGCTGCCCTGTGGGCCTCGGCGTGAGCTGCTCCGCGGACAGAAACATAAAGTGCAAGATAAACAGGGACGGAATCTGGATCGAGAAGCTCGACGACAATCCCGGCAGGCTCATTCCGAAGGAGCTCCGCAACGCGGGCGAGGGCGACGCGGTGCGCATAGACCTTGACCGCCCTATGCCGGAAGTCCTCGCGGAGCTTACGAAATATCCGGTTTCGACCCGCCTGAGCCTCAACGGGACCATCATTGTCGCACGTGACATCGCCCACGCCCGCATCAAGGCGCGCATCGACGCCGGTGAGGACATCCCGCAGTACCTCAAGGATCATCCGGTCTACTACGCCGGGCCGGCGAAGACTCCGGCGGGGATGCCTTGCGGCTCTATGGGCCCGACGACGGCCGGCCGTATGGATCCGTACGTGGACCTGTTCCAGAGCAAGGGCGGCTCTCTCGTGATGCTCGCCAAGGGCAACCGCAGCGCACAGGTCACCGAGGCCTGCCGCAGGCACGGCGGATTCTACCTCGGCTCGATAGGCGGCCCTGCGGCGATTCTCGCGCAGAACAACATCAAGAGCATCGAGTGCGTGGAGTTCCCGGAACTCGGGATGGAGGCAGTATGGAAGATTCGGGTGGAGAATTTCCCGGCGTTCATTCTCGTGGACGACAAGGGCAACAACTTCTTCACGCCGTTCGGGCTGTAGGAAACAGGAAACGGGAAACACCCGCCGCCGGGAAACCGCGAAACACCCCCGCCGCGAAACACCCCGCCGGGAAACGCCCTGCCAGAAAACAGGGGCGGAAACAAAAAAGGAGCGAAGAAATCCGCTCCTTTTTTCGTTTGTACTGGGTAGGAGAATCGAACTCCTATTGCAAGATTGAGAATCTTGAGTACTAACCGTTATACGAACCCAGCATTTTTCCCGATTGGGACTGCAAAGGTAGGCAAAAAATATTTACCTGCAAATTTTTCCGCATTCTATTTCAGAAAAACGAAGAAAACCGCGAGAATCAGGCACCCGAAGGCGACGAAATGGTTCCACTGGAGCGGCTGCCCCTTGAAGAACACGGTCACGAGCACGGTGAACACGGTCAGGGAGATTACTTCCTGAATCACTTTGAGTTGCATCAGCGAGAACGGACCGCCGTTTCCCTCGAATCCGATGCGGTTGGCCGGCACCTGGGCGCAGTATTCGAAAAACGCGACTCCCCAGGAGAACAGGATGACCAGAATGAGCGGCCAGCCCGTGGAGATCTTCATTTCCTGGAGTTTGAGATGCCCGTACCACGCGAACGTCATAAATATGTTCGAGCAGACGAGAAGAAGAATGGTGTACAGCGCTTTCATTTTTCAGTTTTTTCCGTTTTCGGGAAAGGGCGGCAAATGTAGCAAATATCCGTTGAATCTGTATGAAATATCTTCTCTTTGTCGTAATTTTGCGGTCTTTGACGAATACGGGCATATCCTGGATTCCGAATATCGGGAGTTATGGATATGACCGGAGATGAATGGAGACAATATATTGATATATAGATATATACATAGGCAATAAATATCGATAGTATGGATATATGAATATATGGATATATGAATATATGGACGATAATGAATAGATACATAATATTCAATGGTTCGTTAAAAATTAGCCGAGCCTAAGCGGCTCTGGCAGTAAATAAAAC
>CAVIXF010000217.1:0-3819 GCA_963646585.1 Candidatus Gastranaerophilales bacterium HUM_1
AGGACATTCGATGACTATATGGACGCTCTCAAGGACTTGTATGTTCTTGACGATATTGACGCGTGGAATCCCAATCTCCGGAGCAAGGCTGTCGTGAGAACGACGGCGACCCGGCATTTCGTCGATACGTCAATCGCCTGCTGCGCCTTGGGGATAACTCCGAGCAGTCTGATGAAGGATCTCAACTCTTTCGGGATGTTCTTCGAGGATATGGCCGTGCGTGACCTGAAGATTTATTCCTCCACTTTGGACGGGACGGTGATGCACTACCGGGACAGCCGCGGACTGGAATGCGATGCGGTCATCCATCTGAATGACGGCCGGTGGGCATTGGCTGAGATGAAGCTCGGCGGGGACAGCCTGATTGAAGAGGGGGCGGCGAATCTGCTGCGTCTGAAAAACGACATAGCCCTTTCCGCCGGTCCGGAGTTTATGGTGATACTGACTGCGACAGGCCCGGCATATCGGCGGCCGGACGGAATCTATGTCGTCCCGCTCAATTGTCTGCGGGCGTAAAAACAGCTCCAGAATCCTTGTTCTACTCCCGGAAGCACCGGACCGACGGGCTGAGATAAATGAGTTTCCATCGCTGTTCCTCCCGTTTGTGAATCCTTTGTGAATCCTTTGTGAATCCGGCGGTTCGAGATTTCGCATTGTCGGCAATATTTCCTAACTTTGCCGCCGTCAGACGGTTGAACGGCAAGCGGCCTGTCTGACGATACATATTGAATAACGCAGCATTGCTATTATTTCGCGTTCTGCTAAAGCCTCGCAAACTTTCAAAGCAAATAGTCGCCGAAATAATGAGCAGGAGAACCACGCAAGTGCCCTCTCCAACCCCAGTAGTAGAATGCTCGCGCCCGGTTTCGGGTGTGAGTGGCTTATGGGGTTAGTGGGTTTGCTTGCGAGGCTACCCGGCAGAACGCAATAAGAGGCTCACACCTTTTTGTTGCGTCAGGCCGTGACGGGCCGGCAGTCGCCGGATGTCGCGCCAAGTGAATGATAGTATGCTATAAACCACTGTCATTCACCATTATGGCCGGAAACGAAAGCCTCCACGCGGCGAACCGCGCGAAAAAGGATGAGTTCTACACGCAGCTCTCCGACATCGAAAACGAACTCCGTCACTACAAGGAGCATTTCAAGGGCAGGACTGTGCTCTGCAACTGCGATGACCCCCGTGTCAGCAATTTCTCCGTCTATTTCGTTCTCAACTTCCGCAGTCTCGGACTCCGGCGGCTGATAACCACCTGCTACAAGAACAACGAACCCGACCTGTTTTCGATGAACGAATGCGACCGGGCGGTCTATGCCATATATGACGGGGATCCGGTGTGCAACAGCGTTGAGGACGCGAAACAGATTCCCTACCGCGAGTTCGAGCATTCGGACGGCGCTTTCCGCAGCCCCGAGTGCGTCGAACTGTTGAAAGAGGCTGATATCGTGGTGACGAATCCGCCCTTCAGCCTGTTCCGGGAATATGTGGCCCAGCTCATCAAGTACGACAAGAAATTCATAATCATAGGGAATCAGAATGCAATCACATATAAAGAAATCTTTCCTTTGATAAAGGAAAACAAGATTTGGCTTGGTTACAAAGCCGGTGATATGGCATTTAAGGTCCCGGCTAATTCAGAACCTCGTGCGACAAGATATTGGCAGGACGAAAATGGGCAAAAATGGAGAAGTATGGGGAATATTTGTTGGTTCACAAATCTTGACATCAGCAAACGACATGAAGAATTGATTCTCTACAAGCGCTACTCACCTGAAGAATATCCGAAATATGACAACTATGATGCAATAAATGTAGATAAGACAGCGGATATTCCGTGTGATTACCACGGGGTAATGGGAGTCCCTATTACATTCTTGGACAAATATAATCCGGAACAATTTGAAATAATCGGAGCTACGGAAAGCGAAGGCAAGGGTTTTTCAAAAGGACTATGGGATTCTTCTTCAAAAGTCGCCCAGCCTTTGGTCAATTCACAAAGGGTATATAAGAGATTGTTCATCCGCAGAAGACAAAACAAATAGGCTATGAGAATACAACTGAAAGAAGTGACTGTCAGGGAATTGACTGAAGGATACAGGGATAACGCGGAGAACGGGGTCGTCGGCTATGGCGGAAGACTCGACATCCGCCCTCCGTATCAGCGGGAGTTCGTCTATGGCGAAAGCCAGCGCAACGCCGTCATCGACACCGTGTTCAGGGAGTTTCCGCTCAACGTGATGTACTGGGCGGTGCGCGGTGACGGAGGATATGAAGTCATTGACGGACAGCAGAGAACGATATCCCTCTGCCAGTATGTGAACGGAGATTTCGCGTTCGACTTCAAATATTTCCACAACCTCGCCGACGACGAAAAGGAGAAGTTCCTGAATTACAGGCTGATGATATATGTCTGCGAGGGCACGGACTCGGAGAAGCTCGGATGGTTCAAGACGATCAACATCGCCGGGGAGAAGCTCACGGAGCAGGAGCTGCGCAACGCGGTCTATTCCGGAAGCTGGCTGTCGGACGCGAAGAGGTATTTCAGCAAGTCCGGCTGCCCGGCGTACGCGATGGCGAACAAGCTTCTGAACGGCTCGCCGATAAGGCAGGACTATCTCGAAACCGCAATCAGCTGGATATCAAAGGGTAACATCGAAATCTATATGGCGAAGCACCAACGGGACTGCAACGCCAACGAACTGTGGCTGTACTTCCGGAAGGTCATCGACTGGGTGAACGTCCTTTTTCCGCATTACCGCAAGGAGATGAAGGGCGTGAACTGGGGCGGGCTCTACAACCGCTACGGCGCGGGGGACTACGACTCCGCCGCCCTCGAATCCGAAGTGAAGAGGCTGATGGAGGATAGCGACATCAAGAAGAAGTCCGGAATCTACCAATATGTCTTCGACCGCGACGAGCACCATCTCGACATCCGCGCCTTCGACGACAACACCAAGCGCGAAGTCTATGAGCGGCAGAACGGCCGTTGCGCGAACCCCGACTGCCTCCGTCACGGCGAAGTCATCGACATCCGCGAGATGGAGGCCGACCACATTACGCCGTGGCGCGACGGCGGCCGCACAGTCGCCTCCAACTGCCAGCTCCTCTGCCGCGACTGCAACCGCCGCAAGGGCGCGAAGTGACAGGCGGTTAAATCTGACGGCCGCCGTCAGAGAAGCTCCTCGAACCGGTGGACTCCCTGAAGGCCCTCGGTCCTGATGGCGGCGTAAACCGCCCCCTGGGCGAATCCTGCGCGGGAGAACGCCTCGTGGGTGATTGTTATGCGGTCGTTCAGGCCTTCGAATCCGACAATGTGTATGCCCGGGATTTCTCCGCAGCGGACTGACTGGATGTCGACCTTCCCCCCGGTCGCGCCGTCGACAATCTCCGCGAGCGTCTTCGCCGTGCCGCTCGGCGCGTCAAGCTTATGGATGTGATGTTTCTCAATGATATAGGGCATATATCCGCCCGCCTGCCCGAGCCTGTCGGCGAGCAGTTTCACGGCGGCGTAGAGCACGTTCACCCCTATCGAGAAGTTCGATGCGTAAACCATCGTCGTCCCGGCTTTCCGGAAACAGTCCGTGACCTTGTCCTCGATGTCGTTCCATCCTGTAGTCCCGACCACCACGGCCTTGAAATTCGCCGCGAGAAACTCGTAGTTCCCCCGGAACGCCTCCGGAGTCGTGAAGTCTATGCAGACGCACTCCTTGGTGATTGCCGGATCCGCCGACCTTATGTCGTCAGTCGCGAGCGCGATTTCTATCCCTTTGTTTTTCAGTTCGGTCTCGACAAAATGACCCATCTTGCCATATCCGCTTATA
>CAVIXF010000218.1:0-2627 GCA_963646585.1 Candidatus Gastranaerophilales bacterium HUM_1
GAGGATTTGAGGAGCCGACTGCAACGCAGCAATCCGCCGACTCCTGCGGCTTTTACACTCGTCGGTTGTGAGGATTTGAGAACCCGCCTGCAACGCAGCAATCCGCCGACTCCTGCGGCTTTTACTTACTCGTTGTCCCTCTGGAGATTCTGCAGAAAGGCCTCATTGGTAGGATATTTCCTCATACGCTCCTGGAGAAGCTCCATCGCCTCGATCGAGTTCATATCCGAAAGGAAGCGGCGGACCACCCACATCTTCTGCGCGACCGCAGGGTCGTAGAGCAGGTCGTCGCGGCGGGTGGAGCTGAGTGTCACGTCGATGGCCGGGAAGATTCGCTTGTTCGCGAGCTTGCGGTCGAGCTGAAGCTCCATATTTCCGGTTCCCTTGAACTCCTCGAAGATCACGTCGTCCATCTTGGAGCCAGTATCCGTGAGGGCCGTGGCTATTATCGTGAGCGAGCCTCCGTTCTCGATGTTGCGGGCCGCTCCGAAGAATCTCTTCGGCTTGTGGAGGGCGTTCGCGTCCACACCTCCGGAGAGCACCTTGCCGGATGCCGGCTGGACGGTGTTGTAGGCGCGTGCCAGACGGGTGATGGAGTCGAGCAGGATGACCACGTCGTGGCCGCACTCGACCATACATTTCGCCTTCTCAAGCACCATATTCGCCACTCTGACGTGCTTCTCCGCCGGCTCGTCGAAGGTCGAGGCGACGACTTCCGCCTTCACGGTGCGCGCCATATCCGTGACCTCTTCCGGACGCTCGTCGATGAGCAGCACGATCATATAGACTTCCGGATGGTTGTCCGCGATGGCGTTGGCTATCGACTTGAGCAGCATAGTCTTACCGGTCTTCGGCTGCGCCACGATGAGTCCGCGCTGGCCTTTTCCTATCGGGGTGAACAGATCCACGATGCGGCAGGAGAGGTCGTCGTGACCGTTGCCGAGGAGGTTGAATTTCTCGTCAGGGAAGAGTGGAGTGAGGAAGTCGAACGGAATGCGGTCGCGGATGGACTCCGGGGAGCGTCCGTTGATGCTCTTCACCCTCACGAGCGGGAAGTACTTGTCCGTGTCACGCGGCGGGCGGATGTCTCCGACCACGGTGTCGCCCATCTTGAGGGCGTACTGCTTGACGATTCCCTGCGACACGTAGATGTCGTCAGGCGAGCTGATGTAGTTGTAGTCCGACGAGCGGAGGAAACCGTAGCCTTCCGGGAGCGTCTCAAGGACTCCGGTGGCCTCCACCGTGCCCTCGAACTCGATTCGCGGCTGTCTCTGCTGCTGGTTCCCGTCCTGCCGGTAGCCGTTCTGACCACCGTTCCGGCCGCCGTCACGGTAATTGACGTTCCTGTTGTCTCCGTCTTCCTGCGGGCCGTTCTGTGCGCCGCCGTCCTGACGGTTGTTGCGCTGGCGGAGTTTCCTGGTGATGGCCTCCACTTCAGCGTCCAGTTCCGGACTGCGCTGGAATCCCTTGCCGTTTTTCCTTTCGGAAGGATTCTCCGCGCCGTCGCCCGCGCCGTTCCCGCGGATGTTTTCGCTGTCGTTCCCGACACCGTTCCCGGTGTCGTTTCCAGCATCGTTCCCGGTGAAGTCCCAGGCGCCGTTTTCCTGGCCGTTCCCTGCTATGTCTTCTCCGGCCGCGTTTTCGCCGTCTGCGATTCCGGAAGCCGCGAAAAGCTCCGCCGCAGCCCTGTTTCGTTCTTCGGTGTCACCGCCCTCCGCGTTGCGCTGAATCCTGCTCCTTCTGCCGCGCCGTGGCTGCTGTCCGTCTTCAGTACGGGCGGCGTTCTGCCCGGCGGTATGCGCTTCCGTCTGATTTTCTGCGGTATGCGTCTCGCCTCGCGTCAGGGTCTGCGGCTCGGCCTGCGTCTGAATCTGCGCTCCGCTCTGTACCCCGGTCTGATTCTCCGCCGAAGCCTCGCCCGGATTTCCGGACTTGCCTCTGCGGCCTCTCGTGCGTCCGTTCTTCTGTGCGGCATTCTCCGCAGCGCCTGTCTGCACTCCCGCCGTCTGAACCCCCTCTTTCTGGCTGCTCTCTCTCTGACCGCCGTTCAGCCCTCCGTTCTGGCCGCCGTTCAGCCCGCCGTTTTCTTGCGCGGCGTCTGTTCCGGCCGGCTTTCTTCCTCTGCCCCGTTTCCCGGCGTTCTCCGTCCGGGACTGCCGGTTCTCCTGTCCTGCGTTCTGTCCTGCGACTGCATTCTGTCCTGCATTCTGTCCCGCAGCCGATCCGTCAGCCTGTCCGGCCGTCTGTGCCGTCACCTGTCCGCGAGCCTGCCTCGGAGTCCCGCCGTTCGCGTTCTGCACGCCGGCCGTCCTGCCGCCTTCCTTGGCCGCCGGTTTAGCTTCGTTCTTGCGCATACGCCCGCGCCGTCCCCGAGGGTTGTCGGTTATTCCCGCCGCAGCCCTCGCAGCCTCGCGCTCGGCCTCTTTCTCCGCGTCGTGGGCCGCCTTCGTCACCGCCTCCTGGTCGAGAATGGCGTACACAAGGTCGTCCTTCGACATTTTTTTCGTGTTCTTAATCTTGAGTTCGGAAGCGAGGGACAGAAGCGCCTCCTGTTCCATCTCCTTCAGTTCAAAAATCTTATGCATACAATAAGAAACTGTTTAATTTCGAGAAACTGTTTATTTCGC
>CAVIXF010000218.1:2637-3808 GCA_963646585.1 Candidatus Gastranaerophilales bacterium HUM_1
GCTTGAAACCGTGTCAAGTTCCGATTCTCCGCAACTCGGGATATGTCATTTCAGAAAATTTCGCAGGGGCGGAAGAAACGCCCCGATGAGAATTGACGCGCAAAGTTAAGCAAAATTTGTGAATATGCAATTTTTTGTCGTCAAAAACGGTTTCTGAAAAATATTTAGCCTGATTACTGAATTGTCCGGAAAAATCATTACCTTTGCCGACCATTCGCCTCCGTAGTTTAATGGATAGAATTTCAGATTCCGGTTCTGACGGTTGCGGTTCGATTCCGCACGGGGGTACACCTTATATATATACGCGCTCACCGTTCCCGGCGGGCGCGTATTCTTTTCAGTATTCCCGGGCATAGTCGGCGGGCACTTATTGAAGCCCCGCCATCACCGGGGCGCAGATTCTATAACACATCTGCTTGTCATTCAGAGGCTCTTCCGTGCGGGTGCTCCGCCGGTCACTTCCCCTCGCCGAGGGCGAGCGCGTTTTCGATGAACGCCCTCAGGTCATCACCCTGGGTGTACTGCGCGGCCGTGATCCCGTTGCGGGCGGCGGCTTCGACATTGAGCCGCGAGTCGTCTATGAAGAGGATTTCGGACGGCCTGATTGGATTCTCCGGCGTGCCTGAAAGAGTCTGGACTTCGCGTATCGCCTGCCGGAAGATCTCGTCGCCCGGCTTCATCAGCTTCATCTCGTAGGAGAGGAACGTCTTCTTGAAGAAAGTCCCGACCTCGATTCCGTGCCTGCGGAAATCTTCGGTCGCGAACGACCAGGCCATCCCGTTGTTGTTGCTCAGGATGTAGAGGTCGTACTTCGCGGCGAGCTCCTTGAGCAGCTCCGCCTTGTAGTCCGCCATCCCGATGAGCCAGGGCTTGAACGCCTCGATCACGTCCGCCTTCGTCTTCCCCGGGCGCGACATCGACAGCACCCAGTCGTAGAACTCGTCCAGAGAGACCTTCCCTTCTTCGAGTTCGCCGAGAACCCCCTTCTGGTGATACGGGTCCACGAACTCCGCCACCCTCTCGAATCCGAGCCGCTCCCGGCAGCTCTTGAAGCATCCCTCAAGATTGAGGTCGACCAGGACGCCGCCCCAGTCAAAAATAATGGTCTTTATCATAATCTGTTAGCTTTGCCGTATATAAAATGCCGCCGGCTTCGTTCCGGACTCCGGAC
>CAVIXF010000219.1:0-3767 GCA_963646585.1 Candidatus Gastranaerophilales bacterium HUM_1
CTGTAGCTCAGTTGGTTAGAGCACTACACTGATAATGTAGGGGTCAGCAGTTCAAGTCTGCTCAGGACTACTTGTTCTTTGATTCTTTCATTGAAATCTTGAAGTTTGAAAAAGGGGGTATAGCTCAGTTGGCTAGAGCATCTGCTTTGCAAGCAGAGGGTCGTCGGTTCGAATCCGTCTATCTCCACAGCGGCGAAAGCCCAAATTGAGATATGGTGTAATGGTAGCACTACAGATTCTGGCTCTGTCAGTGAGGGTTCGAATCCTTCTATCTCAACAGACGCCTTGAGCGGAAACAACGATGGCGGGATAGCTCAGCTGGTTAGAGCGCATGATTCATAATCATGAGGTCCCCAGTTCAATCCTGGGTCCCGCTACAAATTTTTCTCTGTGTTTTCAAAAGATTTGATTTCCTCGGAGATTAACTTCTGGAGTGCTTCTTTCGGGACTATAAGTTGATAGTCTGCAACGCCTATCGGCTTCGTGATTCCTTCAAGAGCCAATTCAACATCCACGCGGTCTTTTTCAGCGCATAGGATAATCCCTATAGAGGGGTTTTCGCCCTCGCCTCTTTCAAGTCGGTCCAGTAAAGAAAGGTAGTAGTTCATTTTTCCGGCATATTCGGGTATGAATTTCCCTATCTTGAGGTCAATGGCAACAAGGCTTCGAAGCCCTCTATGAAAGAACAGCAGATCCACCCTGCTGGTTCTTCCATTGAAATCCAGCTCATACTGATTGCCGATAAAGGTGAATCCTTTACCAAGTTCGAGAAGGAACTGCTTGATTTTCTCAACAATCCGTCTTTCAAGTTCCAGTTCCAATATCGGCTGTGTCACTCCTAAAAATCCAAGGTTGTAGCCGTCGTGAAAGACTTCGTTCGCATATCTGGCCTGAACCGCTGGAAGTGTTGTAGAAAAGTTGTTGTCGATCAGAACCGGGTTTGCCGTCAAAAAAGCGTTCATATTGATTGCATTCAACAACAAGTCTCGATTCCATCCTTTAGAAATGCTCTCTGTGGCATAATATACAGTCTGCTCGTCATCCAAATCCTTGCTGAGAATAAGCAAGTTCTGAGACCAAGGTAAAACTGCTACGGATTGTAGCAGTTTTTCATCACAAGACATATAGCGCGCATAAAACTTCTTCATATTCCACAACTGTCTCGGTGAAAATCCCATTGACGGGTAACGGCTTTTCAAATCCTCGGACAGGCGTCTTACGACGGAATCTCCGTATTTGCTGTCCAATTTCTGCTCGAACAGAACTTTCCCGATTTCCCAATAACAGTTTGTCGCTTGAGAACTGATTTTTTGAGCAATCAAACTGCGGGCGTTATCAATTACTGCTACGGCCCGTAGCAGAATCTCCTTATAATCTAATTCGGTGATATTCGTGATGTCTTGTGTTCTTCTCATAAAATCAGACATATCGCTACAGCAAGTTTATTCATATGTGCCCCAACTTGTTACCCCCCCCGGGACTTTACTCACATCTCCACCTGTCTGTGAGCTCGGCGCGTATGAACCCGTCGAGTTTGATTTTCAGCTTCCTCATCTGTCGCGTTTTTGCATCGCGATGTCGCACGCATAATACAGGATGGCCAGAAGAATGGCAACGTCCATTAATGCCAATACCAATGGAAGAATCATAATTTCCTCTTCTTTAATGTGTCAGAAATCGCCATAAGCGTCATCGCTATTGGTGTCATTATGCCAACTGCGGCGAGCATCGCCCACAGCACCTGTTCCGGGAATCGCGTCAAAAGAAAGAGTTCTCGTAGCGCTCGATGATAATGATGGTCATCGAGCGCCCATGGGGCTAAAATGGCCATAACCGCGAATGCGGCCGCTCCCGTGAATATAGAGATGTATGTTATCATCTTCAGCATCATCGTCGCCGCCGCGAGGCGGTCTCCCGAATCGCGGGCGTCCCGGTATTTGTCCTTGAACCCGTGCTTCAGCTCCTTGAATCCCCGCACCGTCTGCGCCGCGACCAGAACCCACATACCTATCCCGACCGCCAGAGTCCAGAGGACTGATACTATCCCAATCATAACGCACCTCCCTTGATTTTGTTGTACATAGCCCGCGCCCTTTTCGCGGCGGCGGACGCGCTCCGCTTTTTCGTCAGTTCGTCTGGCGGTTTCGTGCGCCCGACAAATTTAGTGAAAGGTTTCAGAAAATCCCACGCCCGCAGTTGTCTCCGGTGTCAACTTTCTGCAAAAAATCAGCGGCCGCGCAAGGATTGCGGAGCCGCTGATAGCTTTGTCGGAGAATCCCTGTGCCGTTATGCGCAGCAGCAAGGGCAGTTCACGTGGATGCAGACTGAGACTGCTACTGTCGCGAAGCCTATGAAAATCAGGGTCGCGAAGATGTAGGCGATGACCTTGAGCCTTTTGATCCAGATCATATTGTTCCAGCCGAGGGTCTGGAACGCGCTCCAGAAGCCGTGCGTGAGGTGAAACCAGATTGCTCCGAACCATACGAGGTAGAGGACGGTGATCCACCATTTTCCGAAAGTCGCGTCGAGCAGGGCGTACGGATTTGCCTCCTCTCCGCCCGTGAAATGCTGGAGCTGCATATCGGCCCAGAAGTGGGTGAGGTGGAAGGCGATGAAGCCGAGGATGATGATTCCGAGCACGATCATATTCCTTGACGCGAAAGAGTCGGTCTTCGCCTTGCTTGCCACGGCGTAGCGGCAGTAGCCTCCGCGAGCCTTGAGGTTCGTGTATGTGAGGTAGCAGCCGTAGAAGATGTGGATGACGAATCCCAGCGCGAGCACCGGCACCATCACCGTCACGATCGGGAGCGCCATAAAGTCGCATCCGAGCTGGAAAAGTCCGTCCGGAGCCCCATAGCTGCCCGTGCACAGGTCAGCCACGGCGAACAGGTTGATGCTCATATGAAGCAGGAGAAAAATGATGAGGAAAAGTCCCGAGATGCTCATTATGAGCTTCTTTCCGATTGATGATGTCAAAATGTTGGCCATATCTGATAATCAAATTTTATTTCGTTCCTGTCCGACGCCTGTCCTCCGAACCCCGGGGCAGGCCGTTCTGTGCGTCAAAAGCGGTGCAAAGATATATTCTTTCTTCCAACTTTCATAATTATTCCGGCACAAGTTGCCGGGGAACTTGCGGGGACTTGTGGAACGCCCCGCCGCAGTCCGGAACGAAGTCCGCCTCCGCCAGACCCGAACGGCCACCGCATCAGCCCGCCCGGCCGCAGCATCAGCGCGACGGAGCCGCCCCAATCAGTGAGCCAGTGGAACCCAGCGGTCAATCCAGCTTCAGGACGGCCATAAACGCCGACTGGGGCACCTCGACGGTCCCGATCTGACGCATCCGCTTCTTGCCCTGCTTCTGCTTTTCGAGCAGCTTGCGCTTGCGGGTGATGTCGCCTCCGTAGCATTTCGCGGTCACGTCCTTGCGCACTGCCTTCACCGTCTCGCGGGCTATGATCTTCGCCCCTATCGCCGCCTGGATCGCGATGTCGAACTGCTGGCGCGGAATCAGCTCCTTGAGCTTCTCGCAGATTTTGCGGCCGAAATCGTAGGCGTGGTCCGCGTGTATCAGGGAAGAGAGCGCGTCGGCCGGCTCTCCGTTCAGCAGGATGTCGAGTTTCACCAGCTTCGCGTCCTTGAAGCCCGTCAGATGGTAGTCGAAGGACGCATAGCCCTTGGATATGGACTTGAGCTTGTCGTAGAAGTCGAAGACAATCTCGGAGAGCGGCATCTCGTAGGTCAGCTCCAGGCGGTCCGCCGTGATG
>CAVIXF010000220.1:0-3767 GCA_963646585.1 Candidatus Gastranaerophilales bacterium HUM_1
CACCGGAGTGCTCTATTTTATGGCGGGGCTTTTCCTGCTGCACTATTTCCAGCGTTCGTTCATATTCCCGCTTCTGATGAGGGGGAGGAGCCGCACTCCGATTGCGATTATGGCGATGGGGATGGTCTTCAACACGGTGAACGCCTTTCTCATAGCCGGCTGGATTTTCGGAATCCCCGGAGTTATGGAGGCCCAGGCCCCTGCGGGATTCTACACCGCGCAGTGGTTCCGCGACCCGCGTTTCATCGTCGGGACGGTCATATTCTTCACCGGAATGGCGATAAACCTCAATTCGGACTATGTCATACGCCATCTCCGCAAGCCCGGCGACACGAAGCACTATATCCCGAAAAAGGGGCTGTACAAATATGTCACGAGCGCCAATTATTTCGGGGAGCTCGTGGAATGGACCGGATATGCGGTGCTCACCTGGTCTCCGGCGGGTCTGCTCTTCGCGGTGTGGACATTCGCGAACCTCGGGCCGAGAGCGAAGTCGCTGACGGAGAAGTATGTGGAGGAGTTCGGCGAGGAATATACCTCACTGCACAAGAAAAATCTGATCCCATATATATGGTAGATTTGAATGTCTTTTTGGTCTATATTTGTTCTTTCATCGGTCACATACCCCGGTATGCTCCCTCTTCAAGAATAAATCTATCCTCAAAAATCTGATTCAAATCGCCCGGGGAAACAGAAAGCTGATAAATATGATTCAAATCGTGCAGGGAAACAGAAAGCTGATAAATATGATTCAAATCGTGCAGAGATTGAATATGTCGTTCGGGAAATTGAATATTGGAAAATAAGTAAATATATATGACTGAAATCTTTACACCGTACAGGCTCGGGCCTATAGAACTGCGCAACAGGACGATTCGTTCGGCGGCGTTCGAGGGTATGGGCAGGGACAACGCCCCTACGGAGGAACTTTTCAACTACCACAGGGCGGTGGCACGCGGCGGCATCGGGATGACGACCGTCGCATACGCGGCCGTATGCCAAAGCGGAATCAGCTTCGACTCACAGCTTTGGATGCGCGAGGAGATCGTTCCGGCCCTTAAGAGGCTCACAGACGCGGTGCACGCAGAGGGGGCGAAGGCGAGCATACAGCTCGGGCACTGCGGGAATATGACCCACAGGCGCACCTGCGGCCAGACCCCGATCGGGGCTGTCAACGGGTTCAACCTCTACTCGCCGACCTTCTACAGGAAGATGAAGCAGAAGGACATAGACTTCGTCGTGAAGTCCTACGGCGACGCGGTGCGCCTCGCGATGAAGGCCGGATTCGACTGCGTGGAGATTCACGCCGGACACGGCTACCTCATCTCGCAGTTCCTCTCGCCCTGGACCAACCGCCGCCACGACCGCTACGGCGGAAGTCTCGACAACAGGATGAACTTTATGCGCGAGTGCATCCGCGAGGTTGTGAAGGCTGCTGACGGAAAGATCGCGGTGACGGCGAAGATGAACACCCGCGACGGATTCAGAGGGGGTCAGGAGGTCGACGAGCTGATCGAGGTGGCGAAGGAGCTGCGCAGACTCGGCGTCGACGCCATCACGCTCTCCGGAGGTTTCGTGAGCCGCGCCCCGATGTACGTGATGAGGGGCGAGTTCCCGACCAAGGCGATAGCGCACTATATGCCGAAGTCGTTCTGGTGGCTCAAGGCGGGCCTGCATCTCGGCGCGTGGGCGGTCTGCCCGACCGAGACGTTCAGGCATCTCTTCTTTATGGAGGACGCGCTGAAGTTCAGGGCGGCGATGCCGGACTATCCGTTCATCTACGTGGGCGGGGTCACGACCGGTGAGGATGCGAGGAAGGTGCTTGAAAACGGCTTCCCGCTGTTCCAGATGGGACGCGCCCTGCTTGAGGATCCGGATTTCGTGAACAAGCTCAAGGCGGACGGAAACCATTGCAGCGGGTGCACGCACTCGAACTTCTGCATAGGCCGTATGTACACGCTCTCGGCCCAGTGCCACAAGCACTGCGAGGACATCACGCCGGCGCTCGAACGGGAGGTTCACCGCATAGAGACCCGCAACGACCGCCGCGAACGCAAAGATTTAAGAAAACGCCAGTCCGTGATATAGAGTGCACGGAGCGTACCTCCCCAAAGGCCTCAACAGAGGCCCGTCCGGGTCGGGTATTTCTGTCATCGCAAAGCGATGTCAGAAATACGGAAAGACGAAAAGGACGCGGGGTTTGGGGCATTAGCCCCAATATGACAAGACGGGAGGGGTCAATATAAGGCAGATCGGTTTGTCGCGCCCGAAAGGGTGAGGAAAGTCCGGGCAGGACAGGGCATCCCGCAGTGGAAAGCACTGATGGAGGTAACTTTATGACATCCGTAACAGAAAATGACCGCTGCACGAAAGGTTCCGGCGCGCCGAAAGGAACGGCCGGACCGCAGCAAGGGTGAAAACGCGAGGCAAGAGCTCACGGCCGGGCGCGGCGACGCGTCCGGAGTACGGATCCGGGACCTGCAAGACCAAATATACCGGCAATCAAGGGCGGCCCGCCCGCTGCCGGGGGGTAGGTTGCGAAGATAAATGACAGACTAAAACAGAACCCGGCTTACGGATTTGCCTAAAATAAAGGGACAGCATTCGCTGTCCCTTTATTTTAGGCAAATGATTCCTAACCCCTGTCGCGAAGCGACATCCCCTGTCAGGGGAATGATTCCGACGATCAGTCCTCGCCTTCGGAGGCGGCGTCCAGAAGGGCCGAGAGCACGCGGTCTATGCCGTTGTTCTCCGGAGCCGTTCCGACTCCGGTGAGAGACCTGTCCGGACGGCCGACACGGTAGTAGGCCACGTCCTGGAGCAGGAACTGCGAGTCGACATAGTCGCCGTCCGCATCGGCTATCTGGAGCAGCGCTCCAGGGATTTCCGCGAAAATGACCTTCACGATGTCTGATTCGCCGCAGGCCGCGCACACTCCGCCCACATTAAGGCGCACACCGAGCCCCGAGCCCTCCGAAAGCTTCTCCGCCGCGACCGCGAGTCCGCCGTCACAGACGGTCCTCGCCGACATCACGACCCCGTCCGAAACCAGGTCGCGGACGACTTCGTAGCAGTCGATGAAGTAGTCCGGGTCTGCGATCGACGGGGCCGGGCCGCCGTTGCAGCCGAGAGCCGCGGCGAAAAGCGAGCCCCCGAGTTTCGGGGAGCAGGTGTCGAACGGCACATAGACGAGGAATGAGCCTTCTGAATCAACAAGATGCGCCGGGCATTTTCTCCCCTCGCCCATCCAGACATTCCTGTCCGCGTCCAGATTGACGTCGGCGACAGACCCGACAGTCCATTGGCGGTCTTCCGCCGGAGCGTCGTCCTCCTCCCAGTCCTTGTCCGGAACGTCCTCGATCTCAGCCTCGTCCGCAGAGCCGCAGTCCCCGTCCCCGTAAGAGGCGAGAGTGACGAAATAGGAATTCACGCACCCCCCCTCCGCCGGATTGTAGAGATAGCCCTGCAGCTCGACCCCGAGGTCATAGATGTAGTCCGCAGCCGACTGTATGCAGGCATAGAAGGCCGACATATTCCCGACTTTCCCCCCGTCCCAGTTCCATTCGGCCCACAGTCGCAGGTCTTCGAGCCGGAACTCGCCCTCAAGCCAAAGCGTGTCGATCAGCGCCGAGGCGATTCTCTGCCGCGTGAAACTTTCGGGATAGAAGAGGTTGAACTCCCTGTCCTGGGCCGCGGACGCCGACACCGTCACGGTCCTGATGCAGGCGGGGACGTCGTCAGCGGAATATTCCATATTCTCCGGAGGC
>CAVIXF010000221.1:0-3727 GCA_963646585.1 Candidatus Gastranaerophilales bacterium HUM_1
TGGTCAGATTCATTTTTGAAGAGGGAGCATACCGGGCGTATGTGACCGATGAAAAGATGAATCTGAACCACACCAAGGCAACATCCGGGAAGGATTTGCGCAGGATTTTTGTGGTCAGATTCATTTTTGAAGAGGGAGCATACCGGGCGTATGTGACCGATGAAAAAATGAATCTGGGCCAAAAAGACAAACAAATCCATATATTATGAAGGTACTGATATTGTCCTGCTCCACGGGCGAAGGCCACAACTCGGCCGCCAAAGCCTACCTCGAATATCTCCAGTCACAGGGAATCGAGGCTGAAGTCCAAGACACGATGGGGCTGGTGAGCACGTCCGCGAAGGAACGCTCCTCGGAGATATATCTCTTCTCGACCCGCACCAAACTCTTCGAGATGGCGTACAAGGCCGGGGCGGTGGTGAGCGACGCCCTCGAAACCTCGAAATCTCCGGTATATTACGCCAACAAGCTCTACTGCGACAGGCTTCACGACTACATCGAGCAGAACGGCTTCGACGTCGTGGTCTGCGTCCACATATTCCCGGCAGAGGCGGTCACGGCCCTCAAGCGCAAGGGCAGGCTCACGGCGAAGTCGGTCTTCATTATGACGGACTACACCTGCATACCTTTTATGAAGGACACGGAACTCGACCACTACATCGTGCCCCACGAGCATCTTATCGAGGAGTGCGTCAAAAAGGGGCTGCCGAGGGAGAAACTGCATCCGTTCGGGATACCGGTGCGGGCGGTCTTCCACCAGAAAGGGACGGCGAAGAACGAGGCCAGAGCCCAGTGCATACTCGAATACGGATATATGGACCCGGCGAAGAAGTGGTTTCTGATTATGTCCGGGAGTATGGGATTCGGGCATATCCAGGACACGGTGAGGGCGATTCTCCACCACTGCGGGGACAGCGTGGAGGTCATTCTGGTCTGCGGGAACAACGCCGCGCTGAGGGACAGGCTGCACAGGAATTTCCGGCACGACTCCAACGTGGTCACGCTCGGGTTCACGGACAAGATTCCGCTGCTGATGGACGCCTGCGACGTGCTCTTCACAAAGCCGGGCGGACTCTCCAGCACGGAGGCGGCGGCGAAGCACATCCCGATCATCCACACCGCGCCCATCCCGGGCTGCGAGACCTGCAACGCCCTGTTCTTCCACTACCACGGCATCTCTTACGCCACCACCGACATCGCGGAGCAGGTGCGCCGTGCGGTCGCGCTCGCGGCTGACGGCCCGGAGCGGGAGAAGATGACCGCCTGCCAGGCGGCTAATATTAATCCGGACACCTGCCTTGATATAACGGGACTTTTATAAAAGTCCCGTTATATCGTGCCGGCGAGGATGGATTTCAGAGTGGCGCATTCCGCTTCGCTTACGCCGCATTCCTTGAGAAAATTCTCCGCGGCTTTCTGTATGGTGACTGTTTGAAAATTCGGGTTCTTGTAGAAGCCGAAGCCCTCCCAGTCGATGTCCGAGACGTCTGTCTTGTCCCAGTCGATATCCAGAAACCTCTCCAGCGCGTCTTCATTCTCCGTCAGCCATATCATCCTGTCAATCGCGAGCTTCTGCCGGAGGCGATATGACTCTCCCCCGTCCGGAATCTTGTAGAAGTTCAGCATCGTGACCATATAGTCGCGCCTGAGTTCGTCCACTCCGGCCCCCGCAAGAGCCTCCAGAAGCATCGACACGAAACCGCAGCGGTCCTTCCCCTCGTTGCAGTGAATCAGATACGGCGGTTCGTTCTCTATCATAAACTTCACCGCCCGCCCGAGCTTCGCCTTGAAGTCATCGGCGAAAGTGTTCGCGGACATTCCGCAGGCGATTACGCGGCCGTTCCGGTACAGCTCCGGGCAGTAGGAGGAGGCGTAGCCGTCCAACCGCATATACGCCTCCACTTTCTGAGGGGTGTCGGCGAGGTCTATCTCCGTTCTTATCCCGACAACCTCCGCGAGACTGTCAACCACCCTGTACCTGCCCGGGTTGTTTATGCAATTCAGAGGATTGCTTGAGCGGTACAGCACACCGGAAGCGATGCCGGAAGTCGTGACCATCCGGAAGTTCGCATACTCCTCGCCGGATTCGCCCGGCCGCCGTTCAACGGGATATACGGACTTCATCAGTTCGTAAGTCTTTTTGTATCCGCCCTTCGACGCCATCCTCATAACGCAGCTGTCGCCGACTTTCCCGCCGATGTAGTAGTGGAAATCTCCGTTGAGCATTGAAAATCCGTAGTCGTCGCCTCTCGCGTTATAATCCACATACGACGGCCCGAGTATGGCGACCTCGTTGAACGAGCTCACATAGGGGACGTTGGTCAGACGTATGTCGTCTCCAATCGTGACGTCGATGAGGTCGGCGTAGTCAAACCCGGCCGCAGCCATATCCGCCGGAGTGAAATCCGGAATGAGCTGGCCATAGCCGTTGATTTCCACGATATGCCCCGCAATCTCGCACTTCGCCGTCTCCTCCTTCCCGCCGCCGTTGCAGCCGCACAGAGCAAGAAGGGACAGGGCTATGCAGAAAAAATTCCTGTTCATAACTTAAGTTTCTTATCAGACGGGCGGAAGCCCCCGCCAGGTTTCGCACTTGCAAAACTTGAGTCCATACATCAAAAACACGGCCATCGCGCCTGACAATCCGCCGGATTTCATCTCCCGAAATGCCTGCTTGACCCAATCCGCTCACAAACGAGTTTACCTGACGACCTGCGTGAACTCGGCCGCAGACCCTTCCGCCTTGCCCTTGGTGACATAGATGCTCTGGACAGTCTCCCGTCCGTCGAAGCCCGTGACCTCGGTCTTGAACAGGTACTCGACAAAGTCTCCCCTGTCTCTGGACGCGACGCTGACAGGAGTCCCGAGAGGAAGCGGATAGTCCCCGCAGGCCTCGTCGAAGACAGCCCGCCCGGTCTTGTCCGGAGCCGTTTCCTCGCTGAATGCCGGCAGCCGGTCGGTGTCGCTCTCCGGCGAAGAAATACGGGCGAGGAACTTGGTGAGCTCCGCGTCAGCCTTGTCCAGTCTCGCGTTTCGGATGCCGAACCAGTCTGTGAAACGCGCCCCGGGCTGCAGGCTCCTCATCATCTCCGCCGCAGTGTTCCCGCCGCTTCCGAAAGTGCAGAACGGACAGACGGTCTTTCCCTTGAGGTCATATTCCCGGAGGAATGTCTCCACCGGTCCGGCACACCTCCCGTACCACACCGGAGCGCCCACATAGACGGTGTCATATCTGCTGAAGTCCGCCTCTATAGGCTCGATTTCGCGTGAGACCCCCTGCTCCATCTCCTTCTTGAACGCCTCGTCAATCGCGTCGAAGTCATCGCCGTAAGGCACGGCGGGAACAATCTTCACGATGTCGGCCCCGGTTTTCGCCTGAATGAGCCGGGCCACGGTCTCGGTGGCTCCGGAAGCCGAGTAATAGACCACGACAGAGCGGCTTCCCTGATTTGAAGAGCATCCGGCGAGAGCCGCGAGCGCTGCCGCCCCGAAGACGGACGCCTTGACTTTGATTTTGTTTTCCATATTTCTGCGTTTCATACCATAATGAATCCGGAACCGTTTCGCCCCGGACTTTCAAGACCGTGCAAAGATAGCGGATTTTTCGCCATCTGAAACCGCAACATTCACCGGTGACGCCATATATCCCCCAAGAACAGGAATTCCCCCGGCGTGATTGCATAATCCCGCGATTTTCGTAAATTTGCGGGGAATGTCAAAATCATCG
>CAVIXF010000222.1:0-3692 GCA_963646585.1 Candidatus Gastranaerophilales bacterium HUM_1
ACATTGAACAGCTGCCTGTCCTCTCCCGGTATGGAAACGTTGTTGCCCGAGTAGCCGTCGAAAGGGTTCTGGTAGCCGAAAGCCGCATCATCCACGTCGGAAAGCGCACGAACCTCCGCCATAAGAGTGTTCTTCTGTTCGTGTGTGGCTTCCGTGAGGTTTATCATAGCGACGTTTCCGTAGTCGAATCCGAGGTCCGCGCCCGCCATCCTATCGTATTGCAGTGAAATCACGCAGATCACCACGGCGATGAAAGCGACGGCCGCGAACTCCACGGCGAGCAGACCGAGTTTCCATCTGCGCCGGCCCTCGCTGTAGTTCCTGAAAGCCGCCGCCACCGGAATCCTGTTGAAAAAATGCGCCGGCATCGCGGTGTTGATGATGAGGAGCGTGATGACGACCGCGACCGCCAGAATCAGCGGCCGGCCGGAAAAGAGCGAGGAGACGTCGGCTCCGAGAAGCTCCTCCACCGCGCCCCGGAATGCGAAGACGAGGACGGCGGCGAGAGCGCAGCCGAGCAGCGTGTGAACGAGAGCCTCCGCGAACATCATCCCGAACATCTCGCCCCGGCCGCTTCCGAGGCACTTGCGCAGAGCCATCTCGCGGCTGCGAGTCACCGTGGTCGAAAGGACTATGAGCAGATAGTTCAGCGTCGAAGTCAGCAGCAGCGCGAACGCCACGAACGCGAGCAGCAGCGTCATATTCCTCCGGTTCTCGTCCTCGTTGTGGAATCCGGTCAGCGGTTTGACGATGAAATCCATCTCAAAGCCGGCGGCCTTCATCTGTTCCACCGGAAGGTAGGTGTCTATGAATCCGCTGAAATTGCCGTTGAGAGAGTCGGCATCGGAAGAGTTCCGCAGCTTCAGGAACGTGCTGTAGCGGTCGTTGCCGACGACCCCGTCCGTGCCGTCATAGATGAACACCCCTGTGGTCGGAAGCGAGACGAGCACCTGAGGGCGGAAGCTCGAATTCAGCGGATAGTCCTCGAAGACTCCGCTTATCGTCAGTTCATATCCGTTCCCCCAGCCGGCTACGGAGAACCTCCGCCCTATGACCTGCTGCGCGATGTCCGCCGCGCCTTTCCCGGAGGCGTTTCTGAAGGCGGCTCCGGATACCACGGCTCCGGCGGCGTCGCCCGCCCCGTCTGTCGCACCCGCATCCCCGCCGGCTTCCCCTCCGCACGCAGCGGCGATCTTTTTAGCCACTGAGAGGGACACGACGGCATTCCCCTTTACGCCGAGCGTTTCCGTGAGGTCTCCCGCAAGGCATTTCCTGTCAAGCACTTTGAAGAACGACGAGTCCGCCAGTCCGGTGCGTCCGGCCTCGATTCTCGCCTTTGTCCCGTTCAGGATGAGGTCGGCGTCCCATTCGAACCAGGTGAACCTCGTCGCCTCCTCGACCTGCGGGAAATATTCCTTCATCCTCGGCGCGATTCCTCCGCTCGTGTGGCTGTAGACCTTCCATTCCCCGCTCGTTTCCGCCGTCTCGCTGAGATAAAAAATCCGTTCCGCCCCGTCGAAGAAGTCGTCGTAAGTCTGCTCGAAGCACACCTTCGAGGTCAGCACAAGACCCACGGCGAGCCCGATTCCGAGCGTCAGCACTTTAAGCCCGTTCCTTCGTCCCTTCGCCGGCAGAGTCCTCACCGCCGCAGCCATATAGTTAAAAAAGTTCATAAGATGTCATCCTCCGTTTCGTGTCGTTCCACCGATCATTCATCTGTCTTTCTCTGTTCGGAAGAAGAAAAACCACAAATGTGCCAGACAGAACAACTGTTTGGCACATAGTCGATTGCATATACAGGCCACCCAGGCTTCTGTAAAGAAATTTTACACTCCTGTAAAGAAACTTGACAATGACCCGGAGCCAGCCAACCGGGATGCCGGATTCAAATAAAATGGGTGTATGCAAGGCTTGCGAGGGAAGAAGACGGGTGAACAAAAAATGAGTTTGTTCACCCGCCTTCGGACTTCCTAACCCCCGCAGACTGTCGTCTGCGGCCCCTATTAGGGGCATCTCGCGCCTCCGGCGCGGTCCCTGCGGGACTTGTCGCAGGCAGGCATCCCGCATTCCTCCGAAGCGTAACGCAGTCGAAGCCCATTCACCGGGATGCCGGATTCAAATAAAATGGGTGGATGCAAGGCTTGCGAGGTGCTGAATCCGGAGCAACCTTTCGGTTGTGAGGAATTCAGCATCCGAAGCGTAACGCAGTCAGACACTCATTTTATTTGAATCCGTCGTCGTCGCGTTCGCGAATGTCGCGTATGCGCAGCTGCATATTGGAATTCCCCCGATAATAATTCTCCACGATGGAGTAGCAGACATCGAAAGGATTGCCGGCCTTGATGTAGTCGAACGATGACGCCATATTGAAGCCTATGGCGGAGATGTGCCGGCCCGGGTTGTTCTCCTCGATGAGCTCGAGTTTCAGATGGCCTCCATCGGCCCCCACCTTGCGTCCGTTGCCGTTGTCGTAGATGTTCTCCGTGAGGAACACCGGAGCGGCGTTCTCCGGCCCGAACGGCTGGAACTGCTTGAGGATGCGCAGGAATTTCGGGGTGATCTGAGCGAAGCTGATTTTCGCGTCGATGTTCACCACCGGAGTCTGCATCTGCGGGATGATTTTCCCGGAGATGAACTTCTCGATGCGTGAGCAGAACTCCGGCAGGTTCTCCTCCCTTAGCGTCATCCCGGCGGCGTAGAGATGTCCTCCGAAATTCTCCAGAAGGTCCGCGCAGCTCTCGATGGCTTCGTAGAGGTCGAAGCCGGGCACGCTGCGGGCCGAACCGCTCACGAAGCCGTTGGCCCTGGTGAGCACGATGGTTGGCTTGAAGAACGCCTCCACAAGCCTTGAGGCCACGATTCCGACCACGCCCTTGTGCCAGGACGGATTGTAGACGATCGTCGCGTTGCCGAACGAGAGGCACTTCCCGCTGTTCACCATATCGATGGCCTCCTGCGTGTTCTGCCTGTCGATGTCCTTGCGCTGCGTGTTGTAGCGGTTGATTTCCTCGGCCGCCTCGAACGCAGTGCTGCTGTCCGTGGCCGTGAGCAGCTTGACCGCCACGCCTCCGGACTCCATACGCCCGGCCGCGTTGATTCGCGGGCCTATCTTGAAGACTATGTCGTCGATGGTGAGATGCCCGGGCTCCAGACCGGAGAGGGAAATCATAGCCTTGAGCCCCTTGCAGGGGTCTTCGTTCAGTCTTTTCAGTCCGAAATGGGCCAGAATCCTGTTCTCGCCCCTCACCGACACGAGGTCGGACGCGATGCTCACGGCGAGCAGGTCCAGAAACGGAATCAGGGACTCGAAGGGTATGCTATGTGACTGCGCGTAGGCCTGCACGAGCTTGAAGCCCACCCCGCAGCCGGAGAGGTCGTCGAAAGGGTAGTGGCAGTCGGCCCGCTTGGGGTCGAGCACCGCCACCGCCTCGGGAAGTTCGTTCTCCGGGAGATGGTGGTCGCATATTATCATATCGATTCCCTTCTCCGCCGCATATCTCACTTTCTCGATGGCCTTTATTCCGCAGTCGAGGGTGATTATGAGCGAATATCCGTTCTCCGCAGCCCAGTCGACGCCTTTAGTCGAGACCCCGTATCCCTCGTCATAGCGGTCGGGGATATATGAGCCTACGGACGAAGTCAACCTGGAGAGGAAGGAATATACCAGAGAAACGGCCGTGGTCCCGTCGACG
>CAVIXF010000223.1:0-3685 GCA_963646585.1 Candidatus Gastranaerophilales bacterium HUM_1
CGTGGGGTCAGCCCCTCGCGATAAACTCGGGATACAGATGCCCGGAGGTGAACAAAGCCGTCGGGGGCGTTCCGACCTCGCAGCACGTTCTCGGTGAAAGTGCCGACGTGTGCCCTTTCGGACGCAACGGACACGGGGACATCGAGGTCGTCAGAAAGCTCGCCATCGCGGCGAGGGACTTGAAGCTTCCTTTCGACCAGATGATACTTTACCCGTCGTTTTTGCACCTGTCACACAGGCTGAACGGAGGGCAGCGCGGGCAGATTCTGTACGCGAAGACCTACAAGGGGGCGAGGGTATGAGACGGATTCCCTCCCTTCTCACAGTTCTCGCGCTGCTGTCGTGCAGTCCGCGCATCGTCACGGTCGCCGTGCACGACACTCTGACCATCACCACAACGGAAGTCCTGCGCGACACCGTCGTCACCCTGCGCCTTCCGGAACAGACCGCCGCAAGGGAGACCCGCGACACCCTCTCACATCTCGAAACCGCCTACGCGGCAAGCGACGCGGCCGTGTCAGGCGGGGTGCTGCGCCACTCCCTCCGGAACAAGCCCACGCCGCTGAAGGAGAAAATCGTCTATAAGGACAGAACCGTCACGGAGTACAAGGCGAAGGAGGTGCCCGTCCCCGTCGAAGTCCCGGTGCGCCACATCCCGAAATGGGTGTGGTATGTCCTCGGCTGGGCGGTCGTCGTCACCCTCATCCTCGCCGCCGCCCTCTGGCTGCGGTTCCGGTGAATTTTGCGGATTTTGCCGGGATTTTAACGCGCTGACGGCATCCGAGAGGACGCCGCCTTTTTTGCTGTCCTTTCTGTTTCCGTCCCCCGGGGATATTTTTGCAGAAACTTTTGCAAAATGGAACTGAATCAGATTTACAACGAGGACTGCATCGCCGGGATGAAACGAATCCCCGACGCATCGATTGACGTACTGCTAACCGACCCTCCGTACAAATACCTGCCGGAGGACTTCGACCGGGACTTTGACGAAACCGCCTTCTTCGCCGAGGCTGACAGGGTGCTGAAGCCGGACGGGTGGGTCATCCTGTTCGGGCGCGGGACGTCTTTCTACCGCTGGAACACGGCCCTCGCCGGAATGGGATATCACTTCAAGGAGGAGGTCGTCTGGGACAAATGCTACAACACCTCTCCCCTGCTCCCCCTGCAGCGTCTCCACGAAACGGTGAGCATCCACTCGAAAAGCGGCGGAAGCATACGGAGATGCAGCGTTCCGTACATAGAGAAAAGGATTCCGGAGCCGCAGAAGATCGCCGCCGACATCGCACGGCTCAGGGTGGTTCTGAACAATCCCAAAGAGCTGGAGATGGTACAGAGTTACTTGCGCTCCGGCCGCCTTGCCGCTGACGGAAAAAGGGGAAAAACCGGCATCACCGTGCATTCGAGAATAGAGAAATACAGCCGGTGCGCGTCCGTCGCGAGAATGATGAAGGAGGGGGCGGTCGAAGGCTCCGTCATCAAGCTCCGGCGCGACCACTACGGCACAATCCACCCGACGCAGAAGCCCGTCCGCCTGCTGGAAAGGCTTCTCAATCTGGTCGTCCCCGAACAGACGGGCGTCGTCCTCGACCCGTTCAGCGGCAGCGGCTCGACGGCTCTCGCCTGCATACGCACCGGGCGGGATTTCATCGGCTTTGAGATAGACCCGGAATATTGGGCGGCCGCCGTCGGGAGATTGCGGGAAAATGAAAAATAATGCCAGGAAATTTGCATATTACTAAAAATCGTAGTATCTTTGTGTCGTAATCAAAAAACAAAAGATATGAACTACGATTTGACGGACGAAGAGATTGAACTTATCGAAGCGATAAGGAATCTCAGAAAATCAAGACACAATCCATCGAGAACACTTCTGAAATATGTCCGGGATTTGTTTGAAGCAATGATTCTTTAACAGGGAGGCTCGAAAGAGCCTCCATTAAACAAACATACTATGAATATCGAGGAGAAGGTGGCGGCGTATGCCGAAATACTGAAAAATTCAAAGATGAGACAGGCGATAGACGACATCGATCTGTTCATCTCGTGGGGCACGTTTTCCCGTGAATATTTCGGGAAATCCGCTTCGTGGATGTACCACAAACTTGACGGCATCGACGGAAACGGAGGCAAAGGCGGTTTCACTCCCGAAGAAATGCAGATGTTCAAAGGCGCATTGTGCGACCTTGCTGACAGAATCAGAAAGGTGGCGGACAAGCTATAACCCACAAGGAAACATTCACTTGTTTTTTGATTACATCGGCCACCCGTGGGTTGTGGCCACGGCGGCATCCGAGAGGACGCCGCCTTTTTCGCATCCCGCCGGGACGGCGTTCACCGCCCGACGTTCAGGATGTCCACGCCCTTCAGCTCTTCAGTAGCCTTTCCGGTGCGCTGGCAGTAGATCGAGGTCATCGCGAGGCTGCTGTGGTCGGCCTGCTGCTGGATGAACGAGACGGGGACTCCGGCGGCCGCGAGGTTCGTGATTCCGGTATCCTTGAGGCTGTAGAACGTCACCTCCATCGGGAATCCGCACTCCTTCCTGACGAAGTTGTTCCAGAACGTCCCGATCTTCCGCTCTGGGACTGCGGTCTTCCCCGGCCTGAAGTCGTTGTGCCGGTGGTTGCCGAAGAGGAAGAAGTTCGGATTGCTCAAGTCGATACGGCGGACGAACGGCATCATCGAGTCCGGGATTGTCCTGGTGGAGGTGTTGTCGTTCTTGGCTATCTCCCCGCGCACTACGACCGTCTGGGATTCCGGGCGGATGTCGGAACAGCGAAGCAGGGCTATCTCCTTCGGGCGCATCAGGCAGCAGTAACAGAGCATACAGAGGACGAGAAACTCCGGGTTTTCGCGTCCGAGATACTCCCACAGCCTCGTCAGTTCGGCGTCGGAGAGGACGCGCCGCTTTTTCTTCGTCAGTTTCTTCGACTTGCGCCTGATGTCGGTGAAAGGGTTCTCCGAGATATATTTCCGGTCAATCATCCAGTCGAAGAGGACGCGGCAGAAGAGAAGGTAGTTATTGTAGGTCCGCGGCGAAATCTTCGGGTCCCGCTCCAGATCCTCCATAAAGTCCGCAGCCATCAGGTCGGTGAATCCGCAGGCGTAGGTGTTCTCGTCGCAGCCCCGGGCGGTCAGCCAGCCCCTCAGGGTGCGGACGAACGAATTGTAGCTGCGCATCGAGCTTGATTCAAGCTCGCGGCCCTTCGCTTCAAGAAAGGCGTCGAACGCCTCGAAGAGTTTCTTGTATGCCTTCGGGGCATACTGCTCGACAAGCGGATTCCAGCCGAGCGCCAGCTTTTCGGAGAGCCGTCCCATAATGGCCTTCGCCATAGCCCTCCGCTCCCGCAGCGTGTCGCCACGGTTCACCTTTATTCTCATCCGCTTCAGCTTCATCGTCCCGGGGTCCTGGACGTAATAGGTGATGTACCAGATTTTGCCCTGCGTCAGTTTAGGTGGCGTGTATTCGATATAGGGGGTCGGTTTGAAGAAAGACATTTTTTTTCTTTCGCACAATTCCGACAGCACCCTGTACAGGTTGCCGGACGCAGGCGAAGAACTCTGTCCCGTATTTGTCCCGTTTTTCTCTGAAAATTCCTGTAAGATTTTGTTTATCAGAGAATTGGGCTGATTTTGCGGAGAGAAGGAGATTCGAACTCCTGATACCCTTTAGGGGTATACACGCTTT
>CAVIXF010000224.1:0-3674 GCA_963646585.1 Candidatus Gastranaerophilales bacterium HUM_1
ATTATTATCTTTGCGCCATAACTGTCAAGATATGGAGACAATAAACAGAATACTTCAAGACAAGATTGCAGCACGACTCGAACCCAATAAGGCAGTCCTGATTTTTGGCGCCCGCCGTGTCGGCAAAACGGTGATGATGCGTAAAATTACGGACAACTATTCCGGGCGGACGATGATGCTCAACGGCGAAGACTACGACACATTGGCGCTGTTGGAGAATCGTTCAATCGCAAATTATCGGCATTTATTTGATGGCATTGATCTGCTGGCTATCGATGAGGCGCAGAACATACCGCAGATCGGCAGCATTCTGAAGTTGATAGTTGATGAAATACCGGGAATAAGAGTATTGGCAAGCGGATCTTCGTCATTCGATTTACTGAATAAGGCCGGTGAACCTCTGGTCGGCCGCAGTACTCAATTTTTGCTTACTCCCTTTTCGCAACGGGAAATAGCGCAAATGGAGACCCCGGTTGAAACCCGTCAGAATCTCGAAGCCCGTCTGATATACGGTTCATATCCCGAAGTGGTGATGATGGAGAACTATGAACGTAAAACCGACTATCTGCGCGACATTGTCGGTGCATACCTGCTTAAGGACATTCTGGCGATTGACGGTTTGAAAAATTCGGGCAAGATGCGCGATCTGCTGCGACTGATAGCTTTTCAGCTGGGCAGCGAAGTTTCTTACGATGAACTTGGCAGACAGCTCGGTATGAGCAAGACAACGGTTGAAAAATATCTTGATCTCCTGGAGAAAGTATTCGTCATATATCGCCTTGGGGCTTACTCGCGCAATCTTCGCAAGGAGGTGACGAAAGCCGGGAAGTGGTATTTTTATGATAACGGCATTCGAAATGCGATTATAGGCGCTTTTTCACCCTTGGCTGTTCGACAGGATGTCGGTGCGCTGTGGGAGAACTACATCATCGGAGAACGTCGTAAGGCGAATTTCAACAGAGGTCTGCATAAGGAGTTCTATTTCTGGCGCACATACGACGGAAAGGAAATCGACTTGATCGAAGAAAGTTCGGGCAGCCTGACGGCTTTGGAGTTCAAATGGGGGAACAAGACGCCCACTGCCCCGAAAGCGTTTCAAGAAGCATATCCCGATGCCGAGTTCCACATCGTGAACAGGGGGAACTATCTGGAGTTTGTATAAGAATCTGATGTGTCAGTGTCAGGCGGGGGATCAGAAGGCGCAGACGGCGCGGACATAAAAGTTGTTGTCTTTTATATTCAGACCGTTAGACGTGGCGCCGCTGCTCCCGCTGACGAACCAGGCGTATTTGCCGACATTGCTATTCGTGTCATCGGGAGCCTCGGATGAGGACCAATATGGCTTCGAAGCGCCGGTTCCGCCAAGGAAAACATCGCCGCCGGCCTTCGTGATGGACTGCTCAACTGTCTTGTAGGGCGGGTTATCCGTTGCTACGCCTCCGGCAAGCGAATTGTCTATGTCGCCGTCGAGCAAAATGACCAGTTCCTTGATTGACGGGATATACCATCCGGTGCTGCCGCCCGGGGCGGGATTCTCTTCAATGAACTTGCCCAGATAAAACCCGGATACTGGTTTTACGATATAGTCTTCCTTCGCTTCGGTGAGAGAACTGTTGTAGGCTTGCAGGATCTTGGTGTTCTGGTAGCCGAGTATGCGGTTGTCCGAGTCGCCATAGACACAGATGGAGCGGTATCCGGTTTCATTTGGATTGTATCCGCTGCCGCGCTTCTGAAATACTGTCTCTATCGCTTCCTGTCCGTTCAATTCCTGCCATTCAAATGCATACCGTTTAGTGTCCTTTATCGCCACGGCAAGGCCGTGGGTGCAGTCCGGATGCTCCGCCGCCATAATCCTGTCGTCCATCAAAGAGGCGGGGTACACACGGTCGCTGCCGGTCTTCGCCGTCTCCGCCGGGGTCCAGAACACTATGCCGGCTACCGCATCTTTCTGGTCGTTGGTGAGTTCCGTGTCCTTCGGGAGCAGAGTGCCGTCGAGGAGGATGAAGTCGCCCACGTTCAGCGTATAATTGTCGATGGCGGTCGTCGCTCCGCCGTCCACGAGGTAGCGCTTGTATGTGCCGGAGTTCGGAGCGGTGGTGAAGGAGAAAGTCTTGTTTCCGTTGTCATAGCTTCCCTCTATGGTCGTGGAGGGAGCAAGGAGACCGCCGGTGAGCGCCCGCGAGTTCAGGATATAGCGGAACGAGCCTTTGGAAATCTCCGTCGGCTTGGCCTCGCCGAATGTCACGTCCGGGGCGGCGAGGTAGTCCGGGATGGCCGTGGAGGAGAAGGTGTAGGAGGTCTTCGGCATCTCGATGACGGCGAGCGACATACGGTGCGTCATCGTGAAACTTATCTTCGAGCCGCCGTTTCCGCCCGCCTTCGCGGTCATCAGGTCGGAAGCGGTGTAGGCCGCATAACTGCTCTGGTCTGTCGCCGGCTGCCAGTTGTCGATGAGATCCTTGAAGAATGTGTCATCTGGGAAATCTTTATACACCACTGACGCAACTGTGGAAAGATCGAGGACCTTGCCTGTCATATCATCCTGGTAGGGGTAGTAGAGGAAATAGCTTTCGTCAGAGTTCAGCTTGCCTTGGAGCACAGTCCCCTCGGGGGCTTTCCAGACGATGTTCCCTGCGGCGTCAGCCTCCGCGGTCAGTTTCACGTTGGAGTAGATTATCTCGTCGCCTCTGGTCACATAGAGCCCGCAGGCGTCCCCCGCAGTGAACACGGTCGCATAGCCGTTCTCGACGGCGCGGGTGGCTGGTGAGCATTCCTCCGTGACATTCACGCCGGCATCCCCCTGGGAGTATGTCTCGGAGGCGTTCACGCGGGACTGAGCTTCCGCCCCCGGGCCGAAACCGCCGTCCATAACCGTGAAAGTGAGTTCCTGTCCTCCGTCGGGAATCCCGGCCGAGGTTTCTCCGGGAATTTCTTTCGTGCAGGCCGTGCAGGCCGCGCAGACAAGCAGTGCCGCCGCGAACATATATTGTATAGCTGTGTATTTCATCATTTTCTAAAAGGCGAAGATTGGACGGACCGGGGTTGTGGTGCTTTTTATAATAGAGCTGATATTGGCAGACCCGATATACACTCTGAATGCTGCGGTTGAGACAAGCTCCGTTGAGGACCAGTGCCAGCCGGACAGCAGATAGATGGAGCTGTCGCTTGCTTTGGCCGCAGTGAGAGAGGAGTTGACGATGGTCTGAGTTTCCTTGTATGAGTCGCTGCCCTTGTTGTTCCAGATGTCATCCACATCCTTGTAGGAGAGTAGATGAAGTTCCTTGACAGAGGGAATGAACCATCCTGTACTGTTCTCTGACGCCGGGTATGTCTCCTTGAAAGAAGAAAGCGCGGCGACCGGTCTGATGATTTTGCCGGCGTCAGAACTTGACAAAGACGCGTTGTATGCTTTCAGCACTGCGGTGTTTTGGTAACCGAGGATTCTGTTGATCTGATTGTCGGAGTCGGTGACGGATTGGACTGACACATAGTCAGTCGTGTTATTGTAGGTGGAATTGCCGCTCTGCCAGCTGGCTATGTCTTCGCTTGTTCCTTGCCAGCTCATCTCCAGCGAAGTACCGTATTTGGCATAGGTCAGCGCCACTGCGAGACCCGTGGTGCAGGCGGGATGTTCCGCCGCCATAATCTTGTCGGAAGATAGGGTGGCGTTACCC
>CAVIXF010000225.1:0-3673 GCA_963646585.1 Candidatus Gastranaerophilales bacterium HUM_1
ATACAGATTATCGTTCAATCAAGTGAACTATTTCATATAAATATTGGTCAATCAATTATACGATTTTGTGAATGTTTTGGTTATTGAATTAAGCTTTAATATATTACAAAATCATCTTATGCTCAAGACAAAATGCCATATTCGCAAAAAATCTTGCGGATATGGGCAAGGAATTGTTGAAAACGGCTGGAAGTGGCTCTTGTCCGGAGATTCCAGTGACTGCCCGTCAGTGAACCGTCTGATGTAACGGTGGGGGCAAATCCGCTCAGCCCGGCCAAATTGCCAAGCAAAAATCGGCCAAATTGCCAAACGGAGCCAGAATTTCTTGCTGAAACCGCTGAAAATAAATACCTTTGGTAAGCGGCCAACTTATTACTAAACTCTTTTGGTTATGGAGAATTTGAAAAACAAGGGAATATCGGGCGACACCCGGGAGAACATCGTGGAGAACTTGATTGACAAACAGATTGAGACAGCGCTGAGAATAGCCGTCGAATCGCACTTCGGCCAGAAGGACAAGGGCGGACGCCCCTACATCTTCCACCCGCTCAGAGTCGCCGAAAGCTGCACCGGCAGGGCGAAAGTGGCGGCACTGTTGCACGACACCGTAGAGGATACTTCCGTCACTTTCGACGACCTCTCCGCCAGAGGCATCGACGATGAGGTTATCGCCGCCCTTAAGCTTCTCACGCACGACAAGAATGTTCCTTACCTCGACTATGTGAAGAAAGTCGGGGAGAACCCCATAGCGAGAGAGGTTAAGATGAGTGACTTACGGGACAATATGGATCTGACGCGCCTCAAGATTCTGACGGCCGTGGACATTGAAAGGGTCAGGAAATATCACGATGCCTATATGATTCTCAAGGGCATTTCTGAATAATCCCCGAGGGATATCAAGCTGCTCTCGACTTTTTGAGGATGAATTGGCGAGATTACGCGGTTTCTGTCACTTTTCTGAGATTTCAAACTACAGTTTTGTCACTTTTTCTGAGATTCTGCCGGGTCATTTTATCATTTTTTCTGAAGCCGACAATTCCGGTTGATCCTCTTGACGTTTTTCTTCCGATGTCAAGGTCTGAGGCAGCCTATGGGAACGACATAGACATCATCGTCGCGCCTGTAGGCCAGGCTTCCTACGGCTGTCAGAACCATTTTGAATGACGGGGCGTGCATTTTGTCCGTGTCGATTCTTGCGGCGAGACGGTTCAATGAGTCCGCCCCTTCGTCAATGAGCTTACGCCCGCCGAGCTTCACCTCGACAAGAGCGTACCTGCCGTTCCGCAGGTGAATCACGGCATCGCATTCGAGACCGTTGCTGTCGCGGTAGTGGAAAACATCCCCGTCCAGAGCGTCGGCATAGATTCTCAAATCTCTGGCCGCCATAGTTTCAAATAGCAGCCCCATCGTGTTGAGGTCATTTGTCAGATCCGCCGGCCCGAGTCCCAGAGCCGCCGGAGCGATGGAGGAGTCCACGAAATAGCGTGTGTCGCTTGTCCTGATTGCCGCCTTCGAGCGAAGATTGGGATTCCAGGCCTCCATATCCTCAATCACGAATATCTTCTTGAGAACTTCGAGATAAGAGGCGACAGTCCCCTCGTCAAGACTGTCCGTGTCGTTGGCCGCCATATCATTCCTGATTCCCACGATTGTCGTCTGCGCCCCCTGATGCCGGGCCAGAGACCTCATAAGCCGTTTCGTTCTTGAGGAGCTTCTGTTGACGCCGTCCACGGAGGAGATGTCGGTCTCCGTGACGGCGTCATAATAGGCCCGGGCTGTCTCCAGAGCATATTCCTTCTTCAGATTCGTGGCTACGGGCCACCCTCCTCGGCAAATCAGAAAAGATATGTCCTCAATCTTAAGCCGGCACTCCGCAAATATCCCGGCGGACGCATTGTCGAAAAGTTCCGAAAGGCTTATCGCCCCGTTTGAATCCCCGGATTCCCAGAGCGACATCGGCCTCATCCGGATTCTGGAGATCCTTCCCGTTCCGGTGTGGTGAATCCGGGCTTTCTCGTCTCCGCTCAACGGCACGGCGGAGCCTGTCAGTATGAACTGCCCGACTTGTTTGCTTCTGTCTATCGAATACCGGACTGCGTCCCACAGCTGCGGAATCACCTGCCATTCATCAAGCAGTCTCGGCTTGTCTCCTTCAAGCAGCGAGTTGATGTCCAGATCCGCCATTATGAGATTCCGCGCATAATCGGCGGGGGCGGAGACATAGTTCACGCTTCTGGCAATCTGCTCGGCGCTCGTTGTCTTGCCGCACCATTTCGGCCCTTCAATGACGACCGCCCCGGTCGAGCGGAGTCTTTTTTCAATCAGCGCATCCGCAATCCGTCTTTTGTATTCGAAATCTCCCATAAATCCAGTCCTTATTTATCTTCCGGCAAAGATATAATGAGTATCTTTATAATCAATGGATTGTGCGAAAAATTCGGTGAAATATGGAAAATTTTTCGGTGAAATGTGGAAAATTTTTCGGTGAAATGTGGATTTTTACGGGCGGGAGCGACACTTGGACTACACGATTTCGTTCAGCAGGAATGCAATGTAATAAACCGGCATATACAAGATTCCTTTTTCCTCGGACACCGTCCTCTCGTTGCTGAGAACCACGGCTTTCCGTATCCGGTAGTCGGGAGTCGCAATGAAATTGTCAAGGGCGCTGTGAACCTTGTAGTCCTTGCCCGACTTCACCTCAATCGGGAGCACCGACAGTGAATCGTAGTCGTCAACGAGGAAATCAACCTCCCCCCTCTGCTTGTTGTCATAATATCGCAGTCTGAAGCCGTGCGCGTGAAGTTCCTGGGCGACAGCGGTTTCATAGACATTTCCGAGATTTATGCTGGAATCGTCATTGAGAATGGCGTTTATGTTCGTATTGTAGAGAAGATAGGAAAGGAGACCCACGTCGTTCATATACAGTTTCAGCATATTCTTGGTCTCCGACTCGGAAATAGGGAACTTCGGGTTGCTTACGGCGCGAACTTCGAGAGCCACTCCTGCGTTGATGAGGTATTCAAACTCCCGCTCGTAGTCGGAGAACTGTTTGCCTTTCTTGTTCTCTATCTCCTTGACGACGATTCTCTTTTTTCTGTTCTCCATCAAGGACGGTATCATATCATACACCTTCCTTATGGAAAGTTTCTTTTCAGCGTCGTATTTGGAACAGTCAATCTTGTAGAGGTTATGTATGTCCCGATGTATTCGTCTAAGTCTGACTATATTAAGATCAGTGAGAAAACTGTTGACAGCCTCGGGAAGTCCGCCCGTCACAAGATATTCCCTGAACTTTTTCATCAGATATCCGTGCATGCTCTCATCAAGGGTTTCGCGGGCGCAGCATTTTTTCTTCAGAGCGTCCAGCGCTTCGGAGTTGAGCCCGTTGGCAATAAGAAACTCTTCGAAATCAAGCGGATACATCTGCTGTATCTCAACGCTTCCAATCGGAACCGAGCCTGTGTCGTATAATGCCACTCCAAGCAGAGAACCGCTGGCGATGAATCTGTAGCGCCTTTCCTGTCTCAGAAATTTCAGCATTGTCAGAAGTTTCGGATATTCCTGGATTTCGTTCAGAAACACGAGCGTATCATCCGGCTTGCCCAATTTGTCCCCAGCGACAATCCCGAGCTGAATGTAAAGGTCGGAGGTGGTTTTCACATTGGCGAAC